>JBEBHT010000187.1:0-7954 GCA_040081135.1 Lacibacter sp.
GTATGCCATTGAATCAAGAGACGGGCATAAGGGAGTATTTGTAAATGGCTACGGCGCATCATCAGATGCAGTTGGTGCTGATATGATGAAAAAGCTGGCAGATCATCATAATAAATAATTACAGATTTGATGTTTACACCTAGTCATTTTTTATGGCCCGTTCATCAAGCGGAAACATTTGCTGGGAAGTATTCACATGCTCTTTAATTGCTTTTCGGGAATAGCGGATAGCAACAATGAATGATGCTACTGCGCCAAAAAACAGCAAGCCGTCACTAAAAAATTGATTCACCACTTTATTTCCCTGCAGAAACAGAAAGAAATCATATGTGCCGTGAAAAAAGATGGCCCAGAATAATCCTGTAAGTGTATAAAAACTTCTTTTGGCGGGAATAAATTTCGCCTTTCCAACAAAATAACCCATGATGATGGCGAAAGTGGCATGAGCAGGAACCGAAAGAAACATCCGCAAAAAAGCAGTAGTCATTCCATGCTGCATTACATAGCCGATATTTTCAACGGTTGCAAAACCCATTCCCACCATTACACTGTACACAATACCATCATACGGCTCATCAAAACTTTTTTTGGGAAAAGCATAAAAGCGAAGCATAATATACTTGCTCCATTCTTCACTGGTTCCTACAATGAGGTAAGCAAAAACAGCTGTGTAAGCAATACCATTGCCCATGAATTGTTCCAGTGGTTTTGTGGTGAGTAATTGAATGATAACGGCAGGCAGTATGCTAAGGCAGCCGAGCAAAAAACAAACAATCAGGTTTAAGCCCGGTTCACGGTTGAAGCGGTCCTTTAAAAAGATAAATAAACTGATAGCAATACCGGGTGCAATGGAAAGGGCGAGAAGGAGCATAATAATTGATTGACTTAAAGATAACGGAAGATGTTATTTTATTCAAAGACTTCAGTATTTTTCAGGAATAATATTATGCGATACATATACACGGTTGTTTTATTGCTGCTGATTGGATCAGAATCCTCAGCCCAGGTATTTGGAGGAAACCCGCCTTCTTTAAAATTATACCAGCTCAATACAGATACAGTGCGTATCATTTTTCCAAAAGCGTTGGAAAAAGAAGCAAGAGAAGTTGCCTGGCTCTCGCACCAGATGGCAAAGAATCCCCCGGCTTCACTGGGAACCAAACTCCGCAAGTTTGATATTGTGTTACAGGGTCAAACAACATCCTCTAATGCGTATGTTGGTCCGGCTCCCTGGCGCAGCGAATTTTTTATGATGCCCGATCTGCACAATCTTTCAGCAAGTGCATTAAACTGGCATCAGTCATTAACCATACATGAGTTCAGACATGTTGAACAATTTTCCAATTTCAATAAAGTAATTCCAAAAATAGCTGGAGTTTTCCTTGGACAGGAAGGACAGTTTTTAGGAATGGGTGCAGCTGTTCCCGATTGGTTTTGGGAAGGTGATGCGGTATGGCAGGAAACAATGAATACCACACAGGGCAGGGGACGGCTTCCTGATTTTTTTAATTCTTACCGTTCACTGTGGCTCGATCATAAAAAGTACAGTTACCAGAAACTGCGTAACGGTTCTTACCGTCATTTTGTTCCTAATCATTATGACCTCGGTTATTTGCTGGTGAGTTATGGAAGGGAAAAATATGGCACAGATTTCTGGACCAAAGTAACAGATGATGCATTAGATTATAAAGGGATTGTTTATCCGTTTCAAAAAGCAGTGAAACGGCATACAGGAATAAAGTATAAGCAATTCGTAGCTGATGCTTTTACATTTTATCAGCAAAAGATGAGTGTTGATACTTCAACAACTTATCAAACATTGCAGCCCTTAACAAAGCCCTTAAAGAATAACGTTACAGCTTACCGCTATCCATTTGCAAAGGAAGATGGATCAATGCTTGTGTTGAAATCAAGCTATAAACAAATACCAACCTGGACATGGGTTGATGCAGATGGTACGCAAACAAAGCTGAGGGTAAAGGATATTTCTGCTGATAATTATTATTCGTCAAAGAATGGAAATGTTGTGTACACAGCCTTTGAGCCGCATCCACGCTGGGGCTGGAAAGAATATTCTGTTGTTAAAATCTGGAACATAGAAACAGATGAAGTAAAAAATATCAGCAGCAGGTCAAGATTGTTTATGCCTGATATTTCTGCAGATGGGGAACAAGTTGTTGCGGTGCAGGTAGGAACTGATCAGCAATGGTTTTTGCAGATGATTGATGTAAAGAGTCAAACAGGAACCAATTTGCCCAATCCTAATCAGTACTCTTATACCTATCCAAAATTTTCAGCAAATAATGCTGCTGTTATAAGTGCAGTGAGAAATGCAGTTGGAGAAATGGCTTTACTGCAAACCGATTTATCAACCAAAGAAGAAACCATCTTGCTGCCCTTTACCAATACGCCAATCGGTTTTGTGCAGGTGGCAGGCGATACAATTTTATTTACAGCCGCACAGAAGGAAGGTGATGTTTTGTTCCTGTATGATTTGAAGAATAAATCTTTATTCAAAGCTGCACAATTGCCCAATGGAAATTACCAGGCAACAATTGATCATAAAACAAATTCATTGATCTGGAATACATTCAGTACCGACGGAAGAATGTTACTGAAAAAGCCAATCAGCGAAATGCAGTTGCAAAAGATTGAAAAGATAGAACCTTTAACCAATCTGTACCTCTCTCCAAAATCATTTGCTCATACTGATCTCATGAAAAATGTGCAGCAGCAACCCGGAGAAGTTATTCGCTATAAACCTGCATTTAAGTTATTGAATATTCACAGCTGGAGACCTACACTGGCTGAACCTGATTATGGCCTTACTTTTTTCAGTGAAAATGTGCTGAATACTTTTGTGAGTGAATACAGTTATTATTACAATCGTAATGAAAGGTATCACCAGGTGGCTGCCAACTTAATTTATGGCGGATGGTTTCCTTTTATTTCTGTGGGTGGTTCACAAACATGGAACAGGAACGAACGTATCAATAAGGATACAACAATCACCTGGAACCAGTTGAATGCAAATGTTGGATTTTCTATTCCCTTGGATCTTACAAGCGGACGAATGTATAAGAGTTTAACGTTTGCATCTTCCTTCAATACAGAACAGTTAAGTTTCACCGGTCTGGCAAAAACTTTTGTTAAGGATGACCGGTTTAATTATATCAATTCATCTGTACGCTGGTTGAGTCAGAGTCAGCGGGCATCCCAGCATATCTTCCCAAGATGGGCGCAAAGTTTATCAGTACAATACAAACGCACTGTTAATGGAAAATTCGGGAACCAGGTATTAGCAAATGCTGCTTTGTATTTTCCCGGCATTGCAAAGAACCATCATTTCATTGTGATGGGATCATTGTTTGCAAGAGATACCATCAGGGGTGCCGTTTTTTCCAGCAGCTTTCCATTTGCCAGAGGATATAATTCTGTGAACTTTCCACGTATGCTGAGACTGAGTGCCAACTATCATTTCCCTATTTGTCATCCTGAATTCGGCATTGCCAATCTTGTGTATTTCCTACGTGTAAGAGCGAATGTGTTTTATGATTATACAGAAGGAAGAAGTTTGCGTACCGGAAGAGTATTTCCTTTAAATACTGCAGGAGCTGAGTTGTATTTTGATACAAGAATTTACAATACTTTCTTCGCCAGTTTTGGGATTCGTTACAGCCGCTTGCTGGATACAGATTTAATTGAGCCGGGAAGAAATGCCAATCAGTTTGAAGTTATTCTGCCGTTGAATTTATATTGATGAGATAGAATCACGGATAACGCTGATTGGTACCGATGATTGACAGATTGCTGATCAGTTTTCATCAGCATTAATCCGTTTGATCCGTGTTTCTATTATTTATTTAATGACAATTTTTACATCAGGCGCAGAAAAGTAATTGCCTTTTTTATCTCTTACAATGATATCAGCTATGATCAGTTCATCATCTTTTTTAATAGTTTCATAAAGATTCTTCCGCCATAATTCCGGAAGTAAAGCAGAGTTTTTTACACTGGTTGAATTGGGATTGAACCTGGTTTTCAGTTCACCGGTTTTTTCATCTTCAAATTTATCCTTGCTCCTGTACACAACAATGAAGCGTGAAATAGTGTAGCGGTTCTTTTTATCATCCATTACCCATACAGCTGAATCAAGCACACCCAGTACAAATTCCAATGGAAGATCACCACCCTTGGTTGTACCCCAGAAAGATTGTAAAGGCGGCGGTTTAAGGGTGGGGGCAGGCTTCTGCTGAGCATTGCTTTCATTCGCTGAACCAACGATCAGTATCAAAAGTAAATACAGGTATTTAACGGGGCTTTTCATAAACGTACAAACATTTAAACTATAACGAAGCTAAGCTTTCTTCTATTGCCCTGATCTTAGCTTCTGCATCGGCCTTTTTCTTACGTTCAATGTCTATTACTTCCTGTTTGGCATTCTGCACAAAGCGTTCATTGCCCAGTTTCTTTTCAACAGAAGATAAAAACCCTTTGAGGTAATCTAATTCTTCTTGTAATCTCTTCTTTTGCTTTATTAATCCCTCACTGCTTTCTTTTTCGGTTGAATTCGTTTTAATCGCAACATAAAACATTGTAGACCCACTTGGTCCAACAAATGTATTTGGTACTGGATCTTCTGTAAAATGAATCTCTAATGAACCAGTTTGTTGTAGTAGAATTGTTGATGTTAAGTTGTACTGGTCCTTATCTTCAGTTTTGATAAAAAGTGTATCTATTTTTTCTGATTTTTTTAATTGCTGATTAGCCCTTACATCCCTTCCTGCTGTAATGTCTTGTTTAAGTTGAGCTCCTCTTTTTAATATTTTTTCATCAAAAGATTTTGACGTCTTCATTGTTTTGATGGTAATGTCATCGCCTTCTTTTCGTACTCTCAGCTCATGATAAATTTCCTCAGTGATAAACGGAGTAAACGGATGAAGCATCTGCATCAGTTCTTCAAAAAAATCAACTGTTTTTTCATACACAGCTGCGTCAATCGGCTGTTCAAAACCGGGTTTCACCCATTCTAAATACCAGCTGCAGAAATCATCCCAAATCAGAGAATAGATTGTTTTTAATGCTTCGCTTAATCTGAATTCTTTAAACTGCTGTTCTACTTCAGCTTTTACTTCATTTAACCTGTTTTCAAACCACAAAACAGCAAAGTTTTCGGTTTCAGGTTGCTTGTTACCGGTAACTTGTAACGTGGAACCTGTAACCTGTTTTCCCTCCCACATCTTAACCAGCTTCAATGCATTCCAGATTTTGTTGTTGAAATTTCTTCCCTGATCATTGCTGCCTTCATCCCACATTAAATCATTGCCGGCAGGTGAGGAGAACATAATGCCGAAGCGAACTGCATCAGCACCATACTTATCAATCAGTTCCAGTAAGTCGGGAGAGTTGCCTAATTGCTTACTCATTTTTCGGCCCAGTTTATCTCTTACCATTCCTGTGAAATATACATCTTTAAACGGCAGTTCCTGTTTGTATTCATATCCCGCCATAATCATCCTTGCAACCCAGAAGAAGATAATGTCCTGTCCGGTTACTAATGTAGAAGTAGGATAGTAATATTCAACATCTTTATTGCCGGGATTACTGATGCCTTTAAACACTTCCATTGGCCAAAGCCAGGAAGAGAACCAGGTGTCAAGACAATCTTCATCTTGAGAAAGCTGGCCGTTGTTCGGTGGTTGTTGGCCGTATTTCGCTTTATACTGTTTTACTGCTTCATCATGTGTTGCAGCAACAACATAGTTGCCCTCTGCGTCATACCATGCAGGTATTTGCTGGCCCCACCACAATTGTCTTGAAATGCACCAGTCTTTAATATTTGTCAACCAGTGGCTGTAAGTGTTCTTTGTTTTTTCAGGGTGAAATTTTATTTCATCGTTCATTACAGACCTTAATGTTTCAGGATTCCTGTTTAAGAATTCCTTCATATTCATAAACCACTGCAAACTCAATCTTGATTCTATAACAGCGCCTGTTCTTTCACTCGTACCGACCTGTCCTTTGTAATCTTCAATTTTTTCAATTTGATTTAATTGAGCAATATCATCCACAATCTTTTTTCTCAATTCAAAACGATCCACTTTGTTATAAGAGAGTACAAGTTCAGATGGATTTTCATCCGTTAAATCAACTGAAGTAAACCTGCCTTCTTCATCCAGTGTATTGAGTGCTTTCAGGTTATGTTTTCTACCAAGCTCATTATCGTTTTTATCATGGGCGGGAGTAATTTTTAAAGCACCTGTTCCAAATTCTGCATCCACATATTCGTCTGCAATAATGGGTATTCTGCGGTTGATGATTGGCACAATCACTTCTTTACCGATCCATGCTTTATAACGTTCATCAGCTGGGTGAACACAAATGGCCACATCACCTAAAATTGTTTCAGGTCTTGTGGTTGCAACAGTCATGAACTTACTGCCATCATCTGCCAACGGATATTTTACATAATAGAGTTTCGAATCAATTTCTTTGAAAATAACTTCTTCATCGCTCAATGCAGTTTTACCAACAGGATCCCAGTTAACCATGCGCAGACCTCTGTAAATAATTCCTTTTTCATGCAAATCGATAAAAACTTTGATAACGCTTTTGTAGTAATCTTCATCCATGGTAAAGGATGTTCTGCCCCAATCAAGACTGCAACCAAGTTTTTTCAATTGCTGAAGAATGATGCCCCCGTATTTCTCCTTCCATTCCCAGGCATAACCTAAAAACTCATCCCTGCTGAGAGAAGCTTTTTGAATTCCTTTTTCACGGAGCATCTGTACAACCTTTGCTTCGGTAGCAATAGAAGCATGATCTGTACCCGGAACCCAGCATGCATTTTTCCCCATCATACGTGCACGGCGAACAAGGATATCCTGTATGGTATTGTTGAGGCAATGCCCCATGTGTAACACACCGGTTACATTGGGAGGAGGTATCACAACTGTATAGGGCTCCCTTCCATCAGGAGTACTATGAAAATATTTTTTTTCATTCCAGTAACCATACCATTTTTCTTCAGATGCCTTATGCTCAAAATTTTTACTCAATTCCATACCAGTTGCCGCTTTTTTAGGATGGCAAAGTTAAGGAATGCAGGGTTGTGAGCAGAGGATGGATGATGTATAAAAAGAAAGAGGCTGGCAAAGCCAACCTCCTTTCTCAAAATGTAAGTTTAAAATTATCTTTGGTTAGTACCGTCAGCAGGGATCTTGAACAAAGAAGCGATTTGAGCATAGCTCATACCTTTAATTTGTACAACTGTATATCCGGCTGCAGGTCCGCTTGTAATTCTGCCTCCTAATGTACCCCCTGGTATAAGTACATAACGGAATTGATGTCCCCATCCGTTAACCGTAGCCAAACCATACGGAATACTTGAAGAATAAGCAATATTTAAACTGCCTACCACATACCATGTTTTAATGTAGTTGACATCTCTATCATCAACAAATGGTAGTTGAGTTACCATATCGGTACCTCTAAAAATTGCTGAAGTAGCAGTAGATTTCATAAAGGATAATACTATGCCATTGTCTCTTATTGCAGCAGTTATGCCAGGAGCAGCTTGCACAGCCACAGCACTTGACCATTGATTTGTATTTCCTGGAGTTACAGTAGCAAAAGTAGCAGTAACCCATGCTGAGTAAACTACATTTGTCAAAGAACCGGCAGGACCTTGAGCACCTGGAGCACCTGGAGCACCTGGAGTACCTTGAGCACCTTGAGGACCTTGAGCACCTTGAGAACCAGTTGGTCCCATACTACCTTGTGGACCTTGAATTCCCTGAGGTCCCTGTGATCCTTGTGGTCCAACAGCACCTGTGTCGCCTTTACAAGCTGAAAATAAAGCGGCAGAAGTAATTAATACTGCCATCAATTGTGTCATTTTTCTCATAATGATTGTTGTTTTTGGTTATAATAAACAGTTTTTACAGTCTTATTT
>JBEBHT010000188.1:0-7934 GCA_040081135.1 Lacibacter sp.
ATGTGTATAAGAGACAGATAGAACCAATCCTGGATGATACTGATTATATACAATTAGGAAAGTTTCGGTTTTATACAGCTAACAATGTTCTTACAAGTGAGACTAAAACTATTACGCTTTCGGAAAAGGAAACAAAGGCACTGAAAATATTTGCAGAAAACATCAATGAAACCGTAGACAGGGAGAAACTGATGAAGGAAATTTGGGAAGATGAAGGTATCGTGGTGATCAGCAGAAATGTAGATGTGCTGGTGAGTAAATTACGAAAGAAATTAAGCGATGATAACTCCTTTAAATTTATTAATGTGCATGGCAGGGGTTATAAATTTATTATTGAGTAGATACCAGGTAAAAATCATCTTTCAATAAACAGTGCAGATTGCTTCGCCAAAATACAAGGGCTCGCAATGACGCTCCGTAGGGAAGATCATTCTTGGTGACGGCCTACGAAGGATGATCACTCTCGTTTACGTCATTGCGAGGTACGAAGCAATCTACATCAATACGAAGCCAAAAGATATTCCTTCGGAAATTTTACATATCATGTTTCTTTTCCCATGCTGAATAAACCTTTACATCTATTACAACTGAACCGGCAATAAAATCATGAACGGAACGTCTTTTTGAATTAAAGAGCATGGTTACCAGTTCTGCAAACAGCCATGCTAAAGAACAAAACATAAGCAGTGATTCACCTTTGTAAGTGTCGGCATATCCGGAAGCAATAATGAACAGTTCCACCAACACAAATACAATTCCAAGAAGTTCTCTTTTGAATGCTCCTGTTATTGTAAGCAGTTTAGATTCGTCGATATGTTGCACCACTTTAACGTTGGTTAATTTTTTACCAACAGTAAACCCGTATTTGCTGTGACCAATTACAGAGTAGGCAAAATAAATTGAGTTTTGAATGAGCAGCCAGATAATTGATTTTTCCTCATCAGGGCCGAATACCCAACTGCCCAGAAAAAATAAGGGTAAGAAAATAACAGCATCAATAATGGCTGCTCCCAATCTCTGACTGAATGTTCGGTATTTTTTTAAAATTGCGGTCATAAACAATTGATGCTAAAATAAGCTTTATTGCAGTAGTTTCAAATGTGGCAATGCGGAACACTTGTGCCAGTGGTGTTAAAACGTCCTGCCAAACTTTTGCAAAACCGATGTTGTACGCAGTTTTTTAGTCGAATCTGACTAATTTAAGTTTTGATACTTCACTGCCATATTCATTTAGATTTTCAACAGACAATACCTTAAACTTAAATGTAATCTTTCTGTTTGTTTTATTAAGCCAAGTGATAAAAACATCATTGTCTAGATGGTTTATATTAAAATCGAATAGATCCTTTTTGGTTGCAACACTTGAGCGTGTAGTACCAAATTTGTTTGATGTGTGAGATCTAGTTATATAGCATTCCGTTAAAGAATGGAAAGCTATGTTAACGATTTCGTTGCAATCGTCATAAAGTTTACTAACAAGAAGTACTGTATCTGATTTGTAAAAAGAGCTATCTAAATTACAAGCCGACCAAATAAAAATTCCTTTGTCATATGTGCTTTCTTTTTTACTTTTCAGAAACACCGTTTTGACTTCTTTAAATAGCTTTAAATCCTGTCCGTTTGATGAGTTTTTTAAGCAAAAAAAGAAAAGTATAAAAGTAATTCTTGACATCTTTAAAAATTGCGTACAACGTTCGAGGCTTTGTGCAGTTGGGGAATTAACCATCTGTCTGCCCGGAACTGAAGCTAAATTTATAACTAAAAGCCGATGTTTAGAACTACAGCCCGGCAGAATTCCGTCTGCCGAATATAAAGCCTGGATATGCACTGACGATGATTGCTGCAATGTCATGCCCCAATTGCACAAAACCTTTTGTTGGCTGCATACTCATTTGTTTTTGTCGATGAGTTTTTGATAGCTTTCTTCAGCACTTGCTAGTGGTTCAGTCTTAAAATATCCTGTCAACTGCATTTTATATTTTCGTTCTTTACCATTTGCCACTTCATAATATTCATCACTCATCAATTTAATAATTCCTTCTACAATGTCGCCTTTTTTGAAAGTCGGCTTGTTGGTCAAAGTCAATTTGTATGTCTTACATGGAACAGATACTCCAAAGGTTAAAGAGTCTGTTTTATTTAATTTATAAATTTCTGCGTCAGATTTAATAAAGTGTCTAACTATGCAAGTGTCTTTGAATAAAGCTATTTGATATCCAAAACCTGCAAACATTCCCATAAAACCTGTAATGTTTATTGTATCTCCGTCAAGAGAAGTCATAGTCATGCACTCGTCAACACTTTTTCCCTTAGCGTAAGTGTCAGCAACAATGCTGTCATTTTCAAACATTTTAAAGTCCATAGAACTCATGGTCACACCATTAAAGGATTTTACTTTTTTGTCGACTTTATCTTTTATACTTTGGTCAACAACATAAGCACCATTGTCAATACTTTTGGGTGTCTGTCCACAAGAAGCTATTGCTATTAAAAGAAGTGTCGAAAAGAAAAATGTCGAAATATTTGTCATTATTAGGATGTCTGTTTTGAGTTGCAGCCAACACTTAAATATACGACACTAACAAACAGAATCTTCCCAAAAGCTATTTGGTTTTCAATCCATTGCAATTCGCCATTTTCATTGTTCTTGCATAAATACAATTTCATGCATCCGTGTATAAATGTTTATAAACATTTGCACGCAGTTATATTCCCGTTTCACCTCATCACCCCATCCACAATTCCCTTCAGCTCTTTGTACTTTGAGTTGCGTCCTTTGTTTTTAAGATTGTACACAAATAAAAAGGCGCTGTATTTTTTTTCATTCTCCACCCAGGGAAAGGAGCCAAAGAGTCCGGGGCTGCTTACGGCGTTGCTTCGTTTACTGTCGGGCATGGCATCTTTTTTATCGGCAATGGCAAGGGGCGAGTCCATCATCCATTCACCAAAACCATAACCCCAGGAGCCTGCTTCTTCGGGTGAACTCATGATCACTACATCACGGCCCACACGGTTCTTCTGCATTTCATTGATGAGTGCTTTGCTGATGATGCGTTTGCCTTTGTATTCACCTTCATTCAAGATCATGGTAAGGAAGTTCATATAATCTAACGGTGTACTGAAAGCGCCACCTGCTGCAAGGGGCACTCCGTTTTTTCCAAAGTCGGTATTCTTCATTTCCAACGGTTCGCCAATGCGTTCATGAAAGGCGGTTTCAAAATCCTTCTCACTTACTTTTTCAATAATGGCGGCAATGATCTGCAAACCGGCATTGCTGTAATGAAAGGTTTTGCCGGGTGTTCCTTCCATGGGTGCGTTGGCAATTTTGTCCATTGCATCGGCCATGCTTTTTACACTCTTCATGCCTTCGAGCATTTCACGGAGTCCGCCTGCATTGATACCTGTTTGGTGGGTAAGACAATGCCATACACGGATGCCGCCTTTTCCATACTTGGTCATGATGGGTAAAAACTTTCCAATAGAATCGTTGAGTCGGAATTTGTTTTCATCAATATAGGTCATGGCGAGTGCGGCGGTGAGCCATTTGCTGCAGCTGGCAATTCGTTCACGGGTGGTGTCGACATATTCCCGTAAGAGATAATCTTCATCGGCACCGGTGATCTTTGATCGAACCTTGGCACGGTTCTCCTGCTGCTTACTTAGTTTATTGAAACTCTGATTGTACACGATCTTTCCGTCTTTATAAACGAGCATGACAGCACGGCCTCCAAGATCGGGGAGGTTGCTGTTGATCCAGTCGGTTAGTTTAGTAAAGTCCTGCTGTGCAAAACCGAACTGAAAGAATAACAGGAAAAGAAGAGTTGTACTGACTTTGGGGCGGATTCTCAGGAGTTTATGTGACATTCTAACCGAATTTTTTTATTGGATGATGATTTGCGGACTAAGGCAAAGAGGCATCGAGGCAAAGAGGCGGAGGCACAGGCAACAGCCAAAAGGCAACGAGGCTGAACGAATTTACTTATTTCGGATTAAGGAGGAAAGCATTTTAGCTGGGGAGGGAAGGTTTAACAAAAGTTGGGGAAGAAAGGCAACGAGGAAGAAAGGCAAGGAGGCAACAGCCGAAAGGCAAAGAGGGAAAGGCAGATGAACACAGAGGAATGGAGTTAATGAGTTACACAGAGGGGTTGAAGAGAGAGTGTTGAAAAATGAATATGAGTTGAAGTGGAAGAATAATAAGGCCTCACCCTCGGTCCCTCTCCAAAGGAGAGGGAGGCCAAGCAAAAGAAATTGAATCAACAGTTGTAATTAAGCATTTGAGCAGATGAATATTGCTGAACGTTTTATATCAGCTGAAGTGGAAGAAAAAATAGTTTGGAATAGAGATGGAGTACCGTCCTTCTCCTTTGGAGAAGGATAAGAGGATGAGGCCTAATGGTTGAACAGATATTCAATTGTTGAAGTGGAAGAACAAATAGATTATTAAAAACATGCAGCACCGCTTCCTCTCTGAAGGAGAGGAAGATGGAAGGTGAGGCCAAAAACACACTATATGAACTTAGGAAATTTTACAATCAAAGCAGCAGAGGCAGTGCAGCAGGCACAGCAACTCGCTTTTAATGCACAGAACACAAACATTGAAACAGAACATTTGCTGAAGGCATTGCTTGATCAGCAGGATAGTCCGGTGGAATATTTATTGAAGAAAAATAATGTAACGCTGAACCTGGTTGAAACAAAACTGGCGGAGGCGATTGCGAATTTACCCAAGACCAATGGTGGCGAAGCTGCACAGATGGTTGGGCGAGAAGCCAACAATGTAATTCTGCGTGCAGGTGCAGCACTGAAAGGTTTTGGTGATGAGTTTGTAACACCCGAACATTTACTCTTAGCCATTGTGCAGGGGAATGATTCAACTGCAAAGATTTTAAAAGGAGCAGGATTAACCGAGAAGGGATTGATCACTGCCATTAAAGATTTGCGGAAGGGTGATACGGTAAAAAGTCAAACCCAGGAAACAACCTTTAATGCGTTGAATAAATATGGAAAGAACTTAATTGAAATGGCAAGACAGGGAAAGCTTGATCCGGTGATTGGCCGTGATGAAGAGATTCGCAGAACCTTGCACATCTTAACCAGGAGAAGTAAAAACAATCCCATTTTAGTTGGTGAACCCGGTGTTGGTAAAACAGCTATTGCCGAAGGTTTGGCCATGCGTATTTTAAATGGTGATGTACCTGATAATTTAAAATCGAAAATCATTTATGCATTAGATATGGGTCAGCTCATTGCCGGTGCCAAGTATAAAGGTGAGTTTGAAGAACGTTTGAAAAGTGTGGTGAAAGAAGTGGGCGACAGTGATGGAGAAATTATTTTATTCATTGATGAAATTCATACGCTTGTTGGTGCAGGCGGTGGTGAAGGTGCCATGGATGCAGCGAATATTTTAAAGCCTGCATTGGCAAGAGGTGAGCTGCGGGCCATTGGTGCAACTACATTAAACGAGTATCAAAAGTTTTTTGAAAAAGATAAAGCATTGGAGCGCCGTTTTCAGAAAGTTATGATTGATGAACCGAGTGTGGAAGATGCGATTTCTATTTTACGTGGATTGAAGGACCGTTATGAAACACATCATCATGTGCGGATCAAAGACGAAGCCATTATTGCTGCAGTTGAATTGAGCAGCCGTTATATCACCGATCGTTTTTTACCTGATAAAGCAATTGACTTAATTGATGAGAGTGCAGCCAAGCTCCGTTTGGAAATGAACAGTATGCCGGAAGAGCTGGATAAACTTGAAAGGCAGATCCGTCAGTTGGAAATTGAACGTGAAGCGATCAAGAGAGAGAATGATGAAAGTAAATTAAAAGAACTCAATACCGAGATCGCTAATCTCGCTGTTACCAGGGATACATTGAAATCAAAATGGAAAGCAGAAAAAGAACTGGTGGAGAAAGTGCAGAATGCAAAGGCAGAAATTGAAAATCTGAAGATGAAAGCTGAACGTGCAGAACGTGAAGGCAATTATGGTTTGGTGGCTGAGATCCGTTATGGGAAAGTAAAAGAGCAGGAAGCATTGATTGCATCTTTGACCGAACAGATTGAAACCAGCGGTGAAAAGCGTTTGCTGAAAGAAGAAGTGGATGCAGAAGATATTGCAGCCAACATCGCCAAGATGACGGGGATTCCTGTCGCCAAGATGTTGCAGAGCGAACGTGAAAAATTATTGCACTTAGAAGATGAATTACATAAAAGAGTGGTGGGACAGGAAGAAGCAATTACTGCTGTTGCAGATGCCATCCGCAGAAGCAGGGCAGGGTTGAGTGATCCGAAAAAACCAATCGGTTCATTTATTTTCTTAGGTACAACCGGTGTTGGTAAAACAGAACTGGCGAAAGCCTTAGCTGAATATTTATTTGATGATGAGAGTATGATGACGAGGATTGATATGAGTGAATACCAGGAAAAACATACAGTTTCAAGACTGGTTGGTGCTCCTCCGGGATATGTGGGTTATGATGAGGGTGGACAGTTAACCGAAGCCGTTCGGCGCAAGCCTTACAGTGTGGTATTGCTCGATGAAATTGAGAAAGCCAACCCGGATGTGTGGAATATTTTGCTGCAGGTTTTGGATGATGGCCGCCTGACCGACAATAAGGGCAGGACAGTGAATTTCAAGAATACCATTATCATTATGACCAGTAATATCGGGAGCCACCTGATCAGCGAGGCATTTGAGGGGGTGAAAACGGAAGAACAGATCGAAAATGCAACCGAAAAGGCCAAAACCGATGTTATGACGTTGTTACGACAAACAATTCGGCCTGAATTCTTGAATCGTGTGGATGAAATCATTATGTTTGCGCCGCTACTGCGTAAGGAAATTAAATCCATCGTTCGGATTCAGCTGGGTAACCTGCAAAAACTGGTTGCTGAAAGTGGAATAAAGCTGGATTTTACAGATTATGCCCTTGATTTCTTAGCGGAACAGGGCTTTGATCCCCAATTTGGCGCAAGACCATTGAAACGATTGATCCAGAAGGAGATCGTTAACGCATTGAGCCGGAAGATTTTAGCCGGGGATGTTGATAAAACCAAAACTGTAGTTGTAGATGTATTTGACGGAGTAGTGGTATTCAGAAATGAATCCGCTGGTCAGCACATACCAACAATCAAAACAGAGCAGGCAACAACTTAAGACGAAGATTGTTATAATAGAATAAGCAACAAAGAGAAGAAAGAAAGGATCTATTCATCATTTCAAAAAACAAGAGGAATATATGGCACATAGTAAAGCACCGGAAATTGAGATCATCCCAACCAAGAATATCTGGGTGGGTGATAAGGAAGCTCCGGTAAAATTGGTGATGTTTGGGGATTACGAAAGTGAACCTTGCGCAAAAGCCAATGAAGTAGTTAATCAGCTGATGGAAAAGTATGAAGGTAAATTACAATTCAACTTCCGTCATTTTCCGTTAACCAGGATTCACCAGCGTGCACACAAAGCAGCAGAGGCTTCTATTGGTGCGGCACAGGAAGGGAAGTTTTGGCCAATGCATAATTTGTTATTTGCCAAACGCAGACAGTTGGGAACCATCAGCTTGAAAGGATATGCAAAAGAAAGCGGTGTTACCGATAAAAACTTTTTAAGCAAATTAGTTGACTCTGTTTACGGATGGAGTGTAAGGGTTGATTTGCTGGAAGGTGCGAACAAAGGAATTAAAGATGTACCGTTCTTTTATATCAATGATGAGCCTTATAAAGGTAACATCAACGTGGCTGCGTTCAGTAAAGTGATTGATGAACTGGCGAAAGCAAAGAAAGCACCGGCGAAGAAGAGAGCATAGAAGAATGTACGGTGTTAGGTGTACGATGTTAGAAGAATACAGAAGATAGAATTTAGAAGGGCAGCAACTTAAATGTTGCTGCTTTTTTATTTGCAGTAACCAGCAGAAATACGATCGTAAAAAAACTCT
>JBEBHT010000189.1:0-7922 GCA_040081135.1 Lacibacter sp.
GTCCACATACTGAAGAGAATAACATTGGTATCTAGGTTGGCTTGTTTCATTTGTTCAGCCGCTTCGGTCATACCCTTGGCCACTTCCTGGCGGAAGAGAGCAACACCCTGTCCACGCAAGCGGGCTGCTTCACGTTCTGCTTCGGCTGCAATTTTAATTGCATTACCTTCTGCCTCTGCTCCTTTTGTTTTGGTGATGAGCAAAGCCTGTCCTTCATTTTCTGCAGCAGCTTTTAAGTTGTTACTTGCCACAACCCGGCTCATACTTTCCATGATTTGCTGATCGAAAGTAATATCATTGATCTGCAAATCCTGCAGGTGATAACCCCACTCTTCAAGTGAATGATCAATTTGTTCTTTTACGTACTCCACAATTTCACGGCGGGCAGTTAAAATTTCTGCCTGACGCTTGGTTGCCACAAATGCACGGATGGATCCTTCTACTGTGCGGATCAACGCCTGCATCAGGTCCTTGTCACTTACAAATTTGAAGGCTACTTTCTTAATGGTTTCTTCATCCGGATTCTGAACGGAATACAGCAACATGCTTTTGAAATACACATTTGCCTGGTCAACAGTTACCGCCTGAAATTCCAGTTCCACACTGCGGTTCTGAATACTGATCCGCTTGTAAATCTGCTCCAGCACAGGAACTTTAAATCCCAAACCCGGGCGCAGAATACGACGGTATTTTCCAAAAAGAGTAATAACGGCAATGGTTCCCTGGTTGACTGTTACCAACCCGCTGAATATGATAAACAACAGAACAAGAACCCACCAATAACTGAGAAGAAATGGCATAACTTAAAATTTGATCCAAAGTAAATCATTCCAATTGATAAATGGAAAGAAACTATGGTTCAGGTTCGTTAATTTTATAGAAACAAAACTGCTATGTCTAAGAGTAAAAAAATCTGGATCGGTATTTTATCCTTCCTTCCGCTTCTCTTCTCTGCTATTTTACTTGTTTACATGTTTACAGCTTTTTTGCCAACCATATTTGAAATGGATCGTCACGGAGAAGGCGATATTCCACCAGCATTGTTTTTCAGTCACTTTATGCCGTTTATTTTACTGTGCATTTTCCTTGGCATACTTCATCTCGGCTTAATGATCTACTTTATCATCAGTGCCATCAATAATCCAAGGGTAAAAAGTGAAGAGCGCATCATTTGGGTATTGGTGTTCATCTTTACCAGCAGCATCGGTTTTCCTATTTACTGGGGTATCCGCATATGGCCGGAAGAAAAGCCGGAAAGTAATTTTGTGAAAATGTAATTCAACTTTTTTCTTCCCATACCTGTACCAACTGTACAAGCATGTTGGCACTTTGTTCCATGTCTTCCACTCCTATCCATTCATGCTTGGAATGAATTGCCTGCATACCGGTGAATAAATTTGGACAGGGCAAACCCATATAACTGAAACGGCTTCCGTCCGTTCCGCCACGGATCGGTTCTTTTACAACGGTTAAGCCACAACGCTGATAAGCTTCAATTGCATTATTTACAATCGATGGATGATTGTCAAGCACTTCTTTCATATTGCGGTACTGTTCTTTCACCACAAATTCCATGGTACAGCCAGGGTATTGCTTCAGCACTTCTTCGGCAATACTTTTTAATCTTGCTTCATGCAATAATAAACCGCCAACTGTAAAATCTCTTACAATAAATTCAATGGTAGCCTTTTCAGCAATTCCATTCAATGCAAGCGGATGTACAAAGCCTTCACGTTTCTCTGTTGTTTCCGGGCTCCATTCTGTTTTAGGAAGAGCTGCTAAAATTTCTCCGGCAATTTTCAATGCGTTCTTCATGATTCCTTTTGCATAACCCGGATGTACAATTACTCCATGCACAATAATCTTTACTCCGTCAGCACTGAATGTTTCATCTTCCAAAGTTCCCAGCTCTCCACCATCTAATGTATAACCAACAGTTGCGCCTAACTTTTTTAAATCTGCTTTATCAGTTCCTTTCCCAACTTCTTCATCAGGTGTAAATAATAATTTAATTTCTCCGTGCTTTATTTCCGGATGCTGCAGCAGGTAATTCGCCATGCTCATGATGATGGCAACTCCGGCTTTGTCATCTCCACCAAGCAATGTTGCACCGCTGGCAGTAATGATATCTTTTCCAATATGTTTTTTGAGATAGGCATATTTAGTTGTGCTGATGATCTGAGCTGTGTCATCGGGCAAAACAATATCAGCGCCGTTATAATTTTTATGCAGAATGGGTTTTACATGGGTACCGCTGCAGTCAGGCGCCGTATCAACATGGCTGCAGAAACAAACAACCGGAACCTGCTTACTGCTGTTTGATGGAATGGTTCCATAAACGTATCCAAACTCATCCATATGAGCATCAGTAACTCCCATCGTTACTAATTCAACTACCAGTATTTTTGAAAGATCCTTTTGCTTTTCTGTTGTGGGTGATGTATTGGAATTTGGGTCACTCTGGGTATCAACCTGCACATAATGCATCAAACGATCTGCTGTTCCATAATTGTTTTGTAAAACCATACGCTTATTTTTGAGGATGTAAAGTAAAAGAGTTCCGGGCTCTTACCAAAATCAACTGTATGCAATCTACTGCTATTATCAAAAAAGGCTGGCTCAGGGTTCTCCTGTTTCTTATTGCGTATTTCCTTGTTACCATTTTTGGTGCAACACTGGTTGGAATTGTTGCAGCGTTTGCATTTCCAAATCCCGGAGAGCTAAACCTGTTTTACACAACTATCCTTCTCAGTTTTTTTGTTGGATTATTGCTGGTTCTTTTTTTCAGAAAAACATTCGACAGGCAGAGTTTTATCAGCCTTGGTTTTGCCTGGAAAGGTTTTGGAAAAGAAAGAGCAGCAGGTTTTGTTGCAGGCATTTTATTACTTACAGCAATTGCTTCGGTTTTATGGCTGATGAATTTGCTGCAATGGTTTACCGTTGATGTAGATATCCAGGGTATGTTCCTTGTTATTGGATTGCTTATCATTATTGCTGTTGGCGAAGAACTGGTGTTTCGTGGATACATACTCAACAACTTGATGCAATCCATTCCAAAAGAAGCTGCACTGGTTCTGTCGGCTGTTTTATTTGCAGTGTTTCATTCACTCAATCCAAACTTCAACCTCATTGCATTTATTAATATTTTCCTGGCGGGTATTTTACTCGGCATCAATTATATCTACACAAAAAATTTATGGTTTGCAATCTTCTTTCACTTCAGCTGGAATTTTTTCCAGGGACCTGTACTTGGTTTCCAGGTAAGCGGAATTGAGTTGCCAACATTGCTGCAACAGAATATCAAGGGCTCAATTTTATTAACCGGCGGGCAATTTGGTTTGGAAGCATCCTGGCTTGCAACGGTTGCCATGAGTATTACAGTGATCGTTCTCTATTTCATCTTTCAGAAAAAATACAGCCCAGCACCTGTTGAATAATTTTTCTAAGTCATGGCTAAAGCCTGTAACCCATGTCTTATAAACCCTAACCTAAAGGTCAGGGTTATGTTTTTTCTATCTCAAATCACTTACTGAATTATTCTTTTCTTTAACCCCGACTTTAAAGTCGGGGAACCAATACAAAACGAATCTGGCTTTAGCCTTGACATAGAACCTGTATTATTATACTCTGTCTATTTCTACTGTTGAATAATAGTTTCCTGTTTACTTGTAATTGCTGAACAGATTCTCTAATTTTCTATTTCATCAAAACCAACTTCAAATGAAGAAGATTCTTATTGGCGGCCTTGTAGGCGGCATTATATTATTTGCATGGCAAACCGTGTCATGGACAGTTGCTAATCTTCATGAAAAAGGACAACAACTAACTGCAAAGCAGGATAGTATTTTAAATTATCTTTCTTCTATTAGCCTGGAGGAAGGCTCTTATCTTCTGCCAACACTCTCTCATTCAGCTTCATCAGAAGAAGTGAATCAGTTTATGAAAACAAATGACGGCAAACCATGGGCAAAACTTTCCTATTACAAAGAATGGAAATTGAACATGGGTATGAATATGGCAAGAGGAGCCATTTCAAACATCATCATTGTTTGTTTATTGTGCTGGATTTTTGCTAAGATCGGTTCGGGAAGTTTCAGTGAGTTCCTGCTTGCAAGCCTTGCAGTTGGTATTATCTGCTTTACAAACGGAGCATATACCGGACATATCTGGTATCCCCTGCACGACATCAACGCACACTTCATTGATGCACTGGCATCTTGGGGATTAGTAGGTGTTTGGCTGGGTTGGTGGATGCCAAGAAAGTAGATAGTCATTAGCCGATAGTTGTCAGTAATAAATATAAAAAGTCCACAGTTGAATTAAATTCTGCTGTGGACTTTTACTATCGGCTAATGACTAATATCTATCGGCTGTAATTACGGCATAATGATTAATCCCTTCGAATCAATCTCTACCATTTCAATATCGAATACCAATTCTTTTCCTGCCAGTGAATGATTGGCATCCAGCACAACCACTTCTTCTCCCACTTCAATAATGGTAACAGGGAACTGCTGTCCGGCACTGTTATTCATCATTAACTGCATCCCAACTTCAGGAGCCATATCATCCGGGAAGTTAGAACGGGGAAAATCAATCACCATCTGATCATTGCGTTCGCCATATCCTTCATGCGGAGGAATATTAATTGTTTTTCTATCACCAATGGTCATACCCACCACTGCGTCATCAAAACCTTTAATCATCATACCTGCCCCCACTTCAAATTCAAGTGGTTCACGGCCAGCGCTTGAATCAAACTGTTCGCCACTTGTTAATTTACCGGTGTAATGCACACGTACGGTATCACCTTTTTTTGCCTGTTGCATAAGCGTTTAAATTTTGTGCAATTTACTGCCAAAAGCTGCCCCTGCCAATAATTTTTTTACCCAAAACATTTCTGCAACTTTGACCTTGTAAACGGATAAAAATGAAACAATTTCTTCTTTTCGCAGCACTGTTTATTTCCTTATTCAGCAAGGCCCAGGTTCAACGGGGAACAGGTGGCTATACCCGTGGAAATATAAAAAATCAGGGGTTGCAAACCGGCGCTGAAAACATGACACAATATCTTTCTTTACTGAAAGGAAAAGGTGTTGCCATTTTTGCCAATCAAACTTCAACTGTCGGCAAATCGCACCTGGTTGATACCCTGCTGAAACTGGGTGTCAATATCAAAGTAATCTTCGGACCCGAGCATGGCTTTCGTGGCACTGCCGATGCAGGTGAACAGGTTGGCAACTATACCGATCAGCAAACCGGGCTTTCGGTTGTTTCTTTATATGGCAGCAAACACAAACCTTCGAAAGAAGACCTTGCAGGAGTTGATGTAATGATCTTTGATATACAGGATGTGGGAGTTCGTTTCTATACATTCATTTCATCGCTGCAATATTATATGGAAGCAGCCATGGAAAATAATAAACACTTGATTGTATTGGATCGCCCAAATCCGAACGCACATTATGTGGATGGACCGGTTTTAGAACCTGCTTACAAATCATTTGTTGGCATGCAGCCTGTACCTATTGTTTATGGTATGACGATTGGTGAATATGCACAAATGATTTATGGTGAAAACTGGTATGACAAGAATGCTTATAAATGGAGTGGCAATAAAGGTGAGTTCGAAATAACAGTTGTGCCCTGCAACAATTATACGCATACAACGAAGTATGAATTACCGGTAAAGCCTTCACCCAACTTACCCAACAATCAATCTATTTATCTCTACCCTTCCACCTGTTTTTTTGAAGGCACTGTATTAAGTGAAGGAAGAGGAACCACCAAACAATTTCAGATATTTGGTCATCCGTTATTACCAAAAACATTAATCTCTTTTACACCACGCAGTATGGATGGTGCAAAAACACCCAAGCTGCAGGATCAGCTATGCTATGGCTGGGACCTCAGGGGAACAAATGAAGAAGTGTTGAAAAAAGTAAATGGCAGAATACAATTGAAATGGTTACTGGAAGCATATAAACTATTCCCTGATAAAAATGCGTTCTTCATTTTACCTAAAAGTGGCAAGGCAGAAGATTGCTTTTTCAACAAACTCGCCGGTAACAGCACTTTGATGCAGCAATTGAAAGATGGCAAGAGTGAAGAGGAGATCAGGAAAAGCTGGGAACCTGCATTGAGTAACTTCAAAACAATCAGGAAAAAATATTTACTGTATAAAGATTTTGAATAGTACTAAGAGGAATGCCATACTTCGAAAGTATGGCATTCCTGATTATAAAAGATTTCGAGTAACTACAGCAGTTGCAGTTGTGCAGCAGTTTTAATTAATGAAGCTGTATTTTTCACGTCAAATTTTGCCAGCAGATTTTTTCGGTGCGTATCAACGGTTGATGTGCTGATAAATAATTTCTGTGCTATTTCTGCATTCGTCATACCCTCTGCAATCAGCTCCAGTACTTCTTTTTCACGACGGGTGATGACAGGTATATCTGACTCAGTGTATTTTCTTAAGGAAGAAGCAGCTTCATCACTTAAATAGGTATTGCCTTTTGCAACGGCTTCAATTGCTTCCATCAATTCTTCCTGCGATGCATTTTTCAACACATAACCGGAGGCACCGTTGTCCAGCATCTTCTGAATAAAGCTTTGCTGGTTAAACGTACTCAAACCAATCACAAACACGGAAGGATATTTTTCTTTTACTTCCTTACATAATTCAATGCCGCTTTTACCGGGCATATTAATATCCATTAAAATAATATCAGGGAGTTGCTGCTGCAAAAAAGCAAGACAGGAATCTGCATTCGATGCATTACCAATCCATTCAACGGTTTCTTCATTCTGCAGCAAAGAACGGATGCCCTCTACCACCATATAATGATCATCCGTTATAAAAACTTTAATTTTCGTCATACCGTGAGTTCAATTAATACAGAAGTTCCTTTTCCAGCCTCTGAACTTACATCTAATTTTCCTTTTAAGAAGTCTACACGGTTTTGAATATTTGTCCAGCCAATTCCCCGTCCGACCTGGTCATCCGGGCGGGCTTTTGACTGATTCAGTATAGCAGTATCAAAACCTTTTCCATCATCTTCCACGGTAACAGATATTTGATTTCCTGATTTTGTTACCTGCACAATAGCAGCTTTAGCACCTGCGTGCTTCATTGTATTATTAATGAGCTCCTGCACAATACGGTAAATGGTAATGGCTGTTGTTTGATTGATTTCCTGTCCTTCCAATCCAATGGACTGATAGGTTATACCTAAAGCTCCTGTTTGATTGATATCGTTGCAGAAATCTTTTAACGCAGTATCCAATCCAAACTTCACCAGCGCTTCAGGCATCATGTTATGTGCCACTCTGCGCATTTCTTTAATGGAACTGTCCAGCATATCCATGCTGCGTTCAAAAGCCTGTGCATTGTCAGGCGTCATGATCAGATTTCCTTTCATGGTATTGAATGAATATTTAATTCCTGATAGCATTCCTCCAAGCCCGTCGTGCAAATCTTTTGCCAAACGGGTTCTTTCCTGTTCTTCACCTTTTAATACAGCTTCAGTTGCCGTTAACTGCTCTTGGGTTTCCAATTCACTGATTCGCTGCTGTTGTAAATTTTGCTTTTGACTGTAGGTACGGTACCCGAGAAGTGAAATCAACAGCAATGAAGCAAGCCCCCCAATAAGAATATAGTTGAAAATATTTTTTTGCCTGATAGTCAACTGCTGAACCTTTTTTTCCGCTTCCAGTTGTTTAATCTGTGATTCTTTCTTTTGTGTTTCGTACTTTTTTTCCAGGTTGGCAGAGTTCTCCGACAGAACATCTTTTACCATTGCCTCTAAAATTGCGTTGCTCTCCACATCATATTTTGCTCCTTTATCTACATCCTGTTCAGCATAAGCAATCACTGAAAGAACTCTTAAAACCGAAGACTCTTCCCGTTTGAAGTTATTTTT
>JBEBHT010000190.1:0-7901 GCA_040081135.1 Lacibacter sp.
TTCGCCCACACCGGGAATGCCGGGGATATTATCCACTGCATCACCCATCATACCAAGTATATCAATTACCTGGCTCACATCTTTGATATTCCATTTGGCACATATTTCGGCCGGACCCATAATTTCTACATCACCACCCTGATAGGCTGGCTTATAAATTTTTACTTTTTCGGTTACTAATTGCCCGTAATCTTTATCGGGTGTAACCATAAACACTTCATAACCGGCAGCTTCGGCCTTCCGGCTTAGAGTTCCAATAATATCATCGGCCTCAAACCCGTCTTTTTCAATGACCGGTATGTTGAATCCTTTGATGATCCGCTTAATATCGGGTAAAGCTTCCAGTAAATCCTCGGGAGCATCCTGGCGGTTGGCTTTATAATCCGCAAAATCTGTGTGACGTTCAGTGGGGGCTTGTGTATCAAAACAAACAGCCATATGCGATGGTTTCTGTTTATTAATGAGTTCAATCAAGGCATTGGTAAAACCAAACTGAGCATTTGTATTTCGTCCTTTGGATGTAATCCTCGGACTGCGTATAAGTGCATAATATGCACGGAAAATGAGTGCAAGCGCATCGAGCAGGAACACTTTTTTATCATTAGCCATTCCGCTAAGATAAGTTGCATAGATAGCCTGTACAACTAAGAAGTGGTAAAAATTTATAAACAAAAACAGGAGGTGGTAGAAACCACCTCCGCAAAACTTACATTATGAGAAAATTCAACACCGGCAGCTAAAAAAAGGTAGGGTACGGATTGCCGATTATTGACCTGCTTTACAAAAAAATTTGATAATGTTATTTGCCTGTGTTCTCAGCCATTTCACTTTCAAGTGGTTTGGCTTCTTTTGGTTGCTGTGCTGTTTGTTGCTTAGACATTTCAGACTTACCTGCAACAACTCTTGCAAGGAAAGAATCTTCTTTGTAGAACACGTTTAAGTAAATAGCAAAAAGGAAAAATACGAACGAGAAGAAACGCAATGGTTTTTTCATGACTATTGGATTTAGTTTTTTCAAAAGAATTGGACAATTCAAATGTAGATACAGAATTCGACTTAAACAACAGTTACTTAGTGTTTTTAGTAAAATTGGGGGTTAGTACTTAATGACCCTTTGGTAAATTTACGGTAAGCTGAAATGCAGTACTGTAAAGGGTTACAGCACGCCTTCTTTGATCTCTTCCCACAGATCCCGGTAGCATTGAGCTGCATAACTGCTGCGTGCAAATTCTTCTAACGGTGCCTTATGAACGCCCATCTTTTCCACATCACTCAGGTAAGGAATATAACTGCTGAAGAAGCGTTTGTCTTTGTATAATTCTTCCATTACTTCATTGTGCATATTGCGGCGCAGATCAGTCATGGTAAAAAAGCAGGTCATCTTTTTGATGTCAATACTTTTTTCTTTAAAGAAATCTTTTACCATATGATAAGTGCGTACAGAAAGTGTTGTGGGGATGATTGGCATCAATACAATATCAGATGCGTTGAAAATATTTTCTGCCAGTGAACTTAATCCCGGAGGACAATCAATGAAGATGAAATCATATTCATTCTTCAGTTGTTTGATGATGGTTGCCAAACGTTTTTTGGATCCCTGCATTTCACCAATCATTACATCATGTGCTTTTGCAGTTACATCCGCCGGAATAATATCCAGGTTCTCATACTCCGTACTCATAATACTTTCAGCCAGGGTTGCATCCTTTCCCACCAGGTCAAGCATCATTACTTTTTGCTTGGGTTTTACTTTGTAGTAAAACGATGTTGCTCCCTGCGGATCAATATCCCATAACAATGTTTTATACCCGTCTTTAGCAGCGAGATAGGCAAAGTTTACGCAACTGGCTGTTTTACCAACACCGCCTTTGAGATTGAATAATGCAAATGTGAACATGGCTGATTGTTTTGATAGTGGTCTTGAAGTTATGAAATATCCATAAAAATTATCGAGCTAATTTATATATACAGCTATGATCATTTTTATGGATATACTATGTGGCCAAAAATCAATAAAAAAACAAACACATGAAATAGAGCTTGATTTATTACCAAACATTCCAGTCAAAATCCTTCAACTCGTTGCGGGTAGTGGGTTTTTGCATTCCATCAGTGAGTTGTTCCACCCGCTGACCCACATATTTTTTCAATTCTGATACCCGCATGGTTTTGTTTGTGTTCAGGGCTTCGAGCAAACTGTAGGTGAATACTCCATTCCGTAACTCATTGCGTTCCTGTGCAAACTGCACCCCTCCTGCAGCTGAAATAATGGTGGTTCCGGTCCCTTTACCAACATTCACAAACAGTGACTGCATGAGCTCAAAACTGTTTTGCAGACCAACTGTTTTTGTTTCAGTTGTTTCTTCTTCTGAACCTCTGTTCATGACCAATCCTTTATTACCAGCTTTTGTTTTTGCTGTTTGCATTACCAGCATTTCTTCCTTATCTACTTCGCCGCTGTGGCAGGCATCGAGCAATAATAGCTTTTTTCTTGCCGGAATACCATCCAGCAGGTTTTCAATTTCTTCATAAGCAATACCGTTTTCTTCCGGTTTGCTGAAGTTCACTTCAAAGGATGATAAATAGTAATCGTATTGCTTTGATAACAACCCATGACCGGAATAAGCAATGATCACCTTGTCGTTGATATTTGTTTGCAGCAGTTTTTGTTTCAGAGCTTGCACATTACTGAGTGTTACGTTTTCATCAAACAGTGTATCAATGATTACACTGTTCCCATACTTTTCTTTAAACTTCAACGCAAGGTCTCTTATATCTTTTACACACCACTGCAGATTGTGTTTACTGTCTTTAAATTGATTAATACCAATACCGATGAAGTGAACAGTTTCTGAAATGGTTTCTTTTGGTTGATAAATTACTGATATCTGTTCATGCATTGATTCGACTCCTTTATTATTAACACAGGAAATTGAAATTTTATTATTACCGCCGGTCAATAAAACAGGAATAGAAAGCTCCCATTCCCGACCCGGCTTTCCCGACTTTAAACCACCGTTACCATACAGTGGGATATCATTAATTGTTACATACACAGATACAATAGTTGATGATGTTTCCGGATCTTTACAATTTACTTTTAAAACAATTTCGCTGGCATTCACAACCTGTCCGTCTTCAACAGGTTCAAGAATGGTTGTTACCGGAACTTTTAACCCGGGGCGAAATATACTTTCATTGATACCCGTTTTCTTTAGTCTCTTTAAATAGGCTTTATAATAAGCTGCTGCCAGTAAAGATTTCGGATTGTCTAATGATTCGATTACTTTATCAGGGCGATTATACTGAATGTCCCATTGATCAAAATCATAAAACTGATTCCCGGACTTCCATGCAAGCAGCCGGGCTGCAGAGGCAGTAACGAGGTAGTAACGATCGCTTCTGTAAACTATGAAATCACCCGAGGTAAGTGTTGACAGATAGTACGCAGGCTTTGTACTGCCCGGTTCCATTACACCAATCCGATCATTGGATTTTATGATCAGTTTATTGGTAGTTTCATAATACATCACCGCATCAAATCCGGGAGGTAATGCATATTTGCGTATAAGTTTACCCGAATTTATATTCCACTCAAGCAGTTCTTTTGACGTAGCAGTATATAAACTATTTTTTGATAAGCTGTAAGTAAGAACACGATGAAAGTCAGGATAAGTAAGCTCAAACTTATTTTTTCCCTCAACATAATCGTAAACAACTATTTTCTGATCGGGAGATTCAGGCAAAAAACGGGATACAAAAATGACGGGAGTGTTGGGTTGTTGAATAATATTTAAACGTGAAGAGTAATAGCTATCCGGCACATACTGTTCCGTTGGATCTGGATTGTAAGCCGAATCTTCAGTTCCGTACTTTTCCCAAAAAGGCAACTTTACAGCACCCAATTCGCCCCGATCACCTTTACTGTAAAAGAGATAGTTTGCATTCGCTGAAAATTCGATGATGGGTTTATAGTTGGGAGTATAAACAACAACCCAGCCGCCTTCTATATACTGACCAGGCCGTTCAAAAGCAGTAACAAGCTCACCGCTCACAAAATTCCATACCTGAATACTGTCATTGTTTCGCTCTTCCTTTATACCAGCCAGCAAATGTCCATCGGCTGAAACAGCAATGGTATTTAATTTCACAGGCAACTGCAGTTGATTCAGCAACATACCAGTTGAAATATTCCATTTAACAATCCATCGCTCATTAACTGATCCAACAAGTTCCGTCTTTGCCTGACTTAAAATAAGATCGTGAATTTTATCTAACTCCTGATGATAAAGCATTTGTTCTTTTTCCAAATCATATAATCCGAACGAGCTGTAATATCTCAAAATTACCTTGTCGGGGTCGGCGGTGAGATAAATATCCTGAAGCGAATTATATCCTTCCTGCGTAGGGAAACGTATACTACGGCCCACCTTCACTTTCCAATAATTAATTTGAGATGTCCTCAACTCAAAAATATAGTTCCCGTCTTGGCTCATGAATGTTTTTTTCAGAGCTTCGACTTTTCCTTTAAACATGTCATTAGATTCTTCTGCCGGGTTTTCTTTTAGGTTCCTGGTGGCGATGATTTCACCTGTTCGAGAATATTCTTCCTGCGTTTTATCTGTTTCAATGATAAATGAAGAATCTGTTGCAGTAAACTTATAAACCGCCCATGCTTCTTTTGAAAGCGGGACAGCTATTACCGGTTGCTGCTTCATTAAATCAATCACAGTAACAGAATCCTTTCTTGCATGAAGCAGAACCGCATATTTGCCATCTGGAGTTTTTTCAACATCTGTCATTCCACGCTCATTGAGATATAGTTGACATGCATTTCCTGCGTTAAAAAAGGCAGTAACTTTTTTTTCAAAGAGTAAAGCAGTGGTTTGATTATTCAGAAATAAAATGGTTCGGGGAATCACACGTGACATCTCATAGTAACCACTATCAGCAGTAACCCGATCGGTAGAAGCAAGCATTTCGAAATTTTCTGTTTCATAAAAACAAAGCCCATCAAACTCTCTGTAAAGAGCCACTGTTTTTTTATCGGGACTAACTGTAAATAATTTGATGAATTGAGAATTGTCGCCCGCAAAAATTTCGTCTTCTATACCTTCTTTCATATAAGAACGAACCAGGGTTAATGGTTTTTGTAAAATCAAAATACTATCGCCTGGTAAGAGAAAAAGCTGTTCAATGGGTGCAGCTTTAAGGGAATGATACAAAAGCTTCCCGGTGGCAATCTCCCATTTAGAATAGGTGCCATCTCCGGATCCGAGTATAATAAAACTCCCATCTTTACTCATTGCTATATCTGTAACAGACCCGGAATGAAGTACAAGGTCGAACCGGAGTTTGCCGGTTCGATTGTTCCAGATTTTGGCTGTTCCATCTTCTGATGCTGTAACAATAAATTTTTGATTAGGAGTAATTAAAGTGCCCGTCAAACTACCAGTATGACCAACAGGCAAAACCAGTTCGGGTTGCTGTGTAAATCCTGCTGCGAGTTTGCAAATAAATAACAGGGATAGTATAACAGTTTTCATGCCGTTAAGATAAGCTTACTGCAAGGATCAGCGCATACCAATTCTGCGGTAATTTATTTCTTCATCCCTTCCAGCTCTTTCTGCATCCTGAACATTTCATCCCTTAACCTCGCTGCTTCCATGAAATCGAGATCACGGGCCGCTTTCTCCATTTGTTTTTTGGTTTGGGCAATGGCTTTCTCCACCTGCGGAATGCTTTGATACAGTTCCTGCTCTTCAGCAGCGGCACTTACCAACTCACCATCAGGAGCCATAGCGTACGGCTTGGAGGTATCGTATCCTTTGATATCAAGCACAGAAGTTTGCTGCATCACCTGCTCAACACTCTTGATGATTGTTTTAGGTGTAATGCCATGCTTGATATTAAACTCAATTTGTTTT
This sequence comes from Lacibacter sp., assembly GCA_040081135.1. Taxonomy (GTDB): domain Bacteria; phylum Bacteroidota; class Bacteroidia; order Chitinophagales; family Chitinophagaceae; genus Lacibacter. The sequence continues at coordinate 5,928 of JBEBHT010000190.1, forward strand.
TCTCTTCTCCGGTTGGTTTCTTCAATGGTGCGGCGCATACTTTCCGTCATCTTATCTGCATAGAAAATTACCAGACCATCTACATTTCTTGCAGCACGGCCTGCAGTCTGCGTTAAACTTTTTTCATTGCGCAGGAAACCTTCTTTGTCTGCATCTAAGATTGCAACCAATGAAACTTCAGGTAAATCCAATCCTTCACGCAATAAGTTAACACCAACCAGCACATCAATTGTTCCTAAACGTAACTGGCGAAGAATTTCAATACGCTCCAGTGTATCCACTTCGCTGTGAATGTATTTTGATTTGATGTTGATGCGTGCCAGGTATTTATCCATCTCCTCGGCCATACGTTTGGTGAGTGTTGTAACCAGTACACGGTCACCTTTCTTAATTCGCTTATCAATTTCATCGAGTAAGTCATCAATCTGGTTAACGCTTGGGCGGATTTCAATCGGTGGATCTAATAACCCTGTTGGCCGTACAACCTGTTCAACCAGTACACCTCCTGTTTTTTCCATTTCATAATCATCAGGTGTGGCACTAACAAATACCACCTGGTTAATTAAACTTTCAAACTCATGAAAGTTCTGCGGACGGTTATCCAATGCACTCGGCAAACGGAAACCGTAATCAACCAAAATCAGTTTCCTGCTTCTGTCGCCGCCATACATACCACTTACCTGCGGAATGGTTTGATGACTTTCATCAACCATCATTAAATAATCTTTCGGGAAATAATCGAGCAGACAATAAGGTCTTGTGCCGGGATGTCTCCGATCAAAAAACCTTGAATAGTTTTCAATACCATTGCAGTAACCCAGCTCACGGATCATTTCTAAATCATAATCGGTGCGTTCTTTCAAACGCTGTGCTTCAATATATTTTCCGGTACTTTTAAAATATTCAACCTGTGCGGCTGCTTCATCCTGAATTTCATAAATGATTTCCTGCATCCTGTCTTTGGGTGCAATGTATAAGTTGGCAGGAAAGATGGCAGCGTTCTCCACTTTTGAAATGCGCTTGCCCAGCTTTACATCAATGGTTTCAATTTCTTCAATATCATCGCCAAAAAAAGTTATGCGGTAACCGAAATCAACATAAGGAAGATTGATATCAACTGTATCGCCTTTCACTCTGAATGTTCCTCTTGTAAAATCGCCCTGCGAACGGTTGTACAAACTGTTGACTAATGAATGTAAAAATCCCTGTCTTGAAAGCGTTTGCTTTTTCTCAATCCGGATAATGCCATTTTCAAAATCTATGGGGTTACCCATACCGTAGATACAACTTACGCTTGCCACTACAATAATATCTCTGCGTCCGCTCAACAACTCACTGGTTGCCTGCAGACGAAGTTTATCGAGTTCTTCATTAATGCTGAGATCTTTTTCAATGTAAGTGCCGCTCACGGGCATGTAAGCTTCGGGCTGATAGTAATCGTAATAACTAACAAAATAACCGACTGCATTATCAGGAAAAAACTGTTTGAACTCACCATACAATTGTGCCACCAGTGTTTTGTTATGTGTAAGCACCAGTGTTGGCTTCTGCACATTCTGAATGACGTTGGCCATGGTAAATGTTTTACCGCTGCCGGTAACACCAAGCAGGGTCTGGTATTTTTCTCCATTCAGAATTCCTTCGGTGAGTTGCTGAATGGCCTGTGGCTGATCGCCTGCGGGTGCGTATGGTGAATGAAGTTTGAACGGCATGGGGTAAAGTTAACTGATAATGAGAAAATAATTTTACACTAGACCCCCTGAACAAAACCATTCCCTCATTCTTGCGCCAGACTTACTAATTTTAGAGAGATTTGATATTTGGACTATTAGGTGTCCACAAAACCAAAAAGCAATGAAAAATATAACAAGAGTCTTCCTGCTGCTGATTTTATCATCCTTAACTATTAATGCGCAAACAAAATCATTTAAAATAATAAGTAAAAACAAAGACTTTTCATTTCACTATAATAAT
>JBEBHT010000005.1:0-32704 GCA_040081135.1 Lacibacter sp.
TAGAGTAGTTTATTTTATAAACCAAATTTTTTTAGAAAGATTTTTTACTGACAAAAAAGCCGGCCTGCAGGCCGGCCTCTAGTTTATACTTTGCTTGTTCTAATTACTCTTAAAAATCTGCTTCGATGTTTTCAAAGTTCCAAAACTGGCTTCCACCAAATAAGTTCCTGCTGAAAGATTAGACAGGTTGTTGAGTACAACCATATTTGTCCCTGCATCAAGAATACGGGAGCTGCTGTAAACAGTTTTTCCATTTTGATCAATGATCCTTATCGTTCCTTTTTCCTTATTTGCCAATGTAATTTGAATGCTGACTGTGGAAGAAAACGGGTTAGGAGACACGGTTAGTTTCTCACTCAGTTGTCTGCTGAGTTTTACTATTGTGCTGTATTGAAATTTAGAATCAATATCCACTGTTTTTATCCGGTAATAATTTACACCGCTCACGGGAGCTTTATCAAGGAAGTTATACGAGGTTTCATTATTACTGCTTCCAATTGCACTTACAGTTCCAACAGGGAAGAACGAAACCCCATCTGCACTTCTTTCTACAGTAAAATAATTTGTATTCAATTCACTTGCCGTTTTCCATGATAAGGCAACCTGTTCATTCACCCATTTTCCATTAAACCCTACAAGCTCAACAGGTAAAGTTACATTGGAACAATCAAAACTTACACCGCCTGAAGCATTCAAAGAAGCTGGTGCAGCTGCAACTATATATGTAGTAACATTTGAAGGATCTCCGATTGAGCCCCCTGTATTATGACCCAGATACCAATACTGATCTGTTGATCCATTGGTATAAAAGGCTATTGTAAAGTGTCCGGCTACACTGAAATCAGTAAAATTTACACCTGCAGGGCTTGGACTGAATATCTGAAAAGGAGTTTGATAGGTATAATTTGTTGTTGGTCCAGTTGGAGAAGCTGGTACACCCAACATACCCGACTGACTGTTTCCCCAACCGTAAAGTTGCCCTGTAGTATTCAGAGCAGCCATTGTAAATAAATCCGCTTCAGTATCACCATCAATTTTTACAATATTCGTGAGCCCGGATACTGCAACAAATGTTGCCTGATTAAAGGTTACAGTGGCATTACCAACACCTAAAACGCCATTCGTGTTTAAACCACAGCTGTATACTTTTTTATCATCACACAAAATAAATAAAGTGCTGTTTGAAGGTGTACTTGTTCCTAAAACAACTAAATCTATAACTGTTTTCCCGGAAGGAATTTGAGCTGACATATTATATGCATAATCATAACTGGTCACCGTATTAATTGCTCCAGCCACATTTGCAGGTGATCCCCAATAATAAATATTTCCGGCTGATGTCAAAGCAAATGCACCGGAACTGGATAGGGATAACTTAGTTACTCCAGTTAATGGTGTAACTCCTCCAGATAATTTAACCTGATGCCAGATTGTTGCATCTGCACCACCCGCATCACCCTCCAAATTTTGAACTGTCGATAATACATATACATTCCCGGCATTTGTAACAATCGCAAAAGCCCTTTTAGAAATTGCAATTTGAATGATATCTCCTATAGCTACTCCTGCAGGCAGTTTGGCAGTAACATTGCTGGCTGCTGTATTAACAGCTATGCCCCCGAAACCAGGATATGTAGTAATAGCTGAAAGGTTTACCGCTGTACCAAAAAAATACAAATTGGTGGATGTTCGTAAAGCCAATGCACTTTCACCACCAGCTCCTCCCGTACTAGTTGATCTGATTTCTAAAGGAACGCCAGAATAACTGGCAGCAGAGACAATCGTAGGTGAATTGATATTCCCTGTACCAGTTCCGGTATAATTTAACATTAATTGCCCCCAGGCTAAAATAACATTCACACCGCTTTGGTTACCGATATACATATTTGAATGAAATGAACCTGAAAACCTATTTACCGTATTTGCTACACAGATACCAGAAGTAAATGGCATTGTATGTGCTACACCGTTTGCCTCATGAAAATGCCCATCGTTTTCAGGTGTTGTAAATGCTGAAACAGGATTGCCGTCAAATGGAATGATTGACCTTGAAGACAACACCATTGAAGCGAAATCATGAGATGTACTTTTTGCATTAGTCAAGCCCTGATTATATACAGGCGTTTGTGCCGGTAAGGCTGTGACAAAAAGGATAGAAAAATAACCTGCAATAAAATAGTGGATTGGGGAATTATTTTTCATATAAAAATATTAGGTTGAAAAATGATTCTAAGGTCTTGTGAAATTTTCAACAAAATTCCATTGTTTCAGCAGTAAAATGCATGACATTGGTCATGTTAAAAGAAATGTGAGATTAATCTTCACATACCTCCGGCCAAAAAGAATCAATTAGGAGAGATTTAATTTCGTTCCAATCAAAAGAGAGCTTATTTCATTCCTATTTTTTCCTTCAGCAAAACTCTTGCTGCATGCAGGTCGTCATCTTCTGTAAATGCATCTTTTGGTATGAGAAAAAAAGAACGTTCATCCACATACAGGTGAAAGAAGTTGGGTGTTTCAATGAAATAAGAAAAGTCTTTATACTTCCAGTGCTTTGTTCCGTTTGCACTTTCAATATGCATGTAGGTGTCTAAAAAGGTAAGAGAGAATGCATCACGAAATGTTTTAGCCCGGCTGTAAACAGTAAATGGAAGTATAAACCAGAAGGAGGCCATCAAAGAAATCCAGAGAAAAGAACTGAGTAAAAAAGCAATGGGTGTAACTTTTTTCCAGAAAAACATTGTCGCAGCAAAAAGAGCAAACACATTTACCAGTATAATCAAAATACGGATTTCTTTTTTTGAAATGAAGTGATACCGTAATGCCTGAATTACTTTTTTACGATCGTACCTGAATGAAATATTCATACTACTTCTTTGAAGATTTTAAATCATTTTCACCAACTGTCCATTCGCCCAGCTTCTCTCCTTTTACACCAAAAAATTCAATGCTGAGTTTCCGCTGACCTCTGGCGCCACTGAAATTAAACTTGCCATAGTTCTGTTTTTCGTCAATTCCCAGCACACGGTAAGGATTATTCTTTTCAGCACCTCCAAATGTATGTGTACCTGCAGTTAATGGCGACACAGTAATATCATACAAAGGATAAGTGCCTTCACGATTTACTTTAATTACTTCTGTATGATGCCTGTCGCCTGATAAAAATAAAACACCATTTATTTTATTTGCCTGCAGGAAATCCATCAACTCATTGTACTCCACAGGGCAATTGGCCAGCTTATCGAAAGGGGAAACAGGATTCAGTACCTGGCTTCCTGTTGCAATAATTTTAAATGAAGCTTTGCTGTACAGCAATGAGTTTTTGAGCCACTCCAATTGTTCTTTGCCCCACATCTTTTTATCGGGGTTTGGTTTGCCGTTAACAGAATCAAGCATGTTATCTGCACTGCGCCACCAGCGGTCGTCCATCATAAACACATCCACATCACTGTAACTCATCATGGAATAAATCCCCTGTCCGTTAAAACCATAGGTTGTATTTAACCAGTAGTTTTTAAACACATCCCTTGATGTATTTTTTAGAATATAATTTTTGCCCATATCATTAGGACCAAAATCATGATCGTCCCAAATAGCAAAATGAGAAGTAGTTTTTAGAAATTTTTGAAGCACAGGAATGGAACGGTCATGACTTGCACGATTCCATAATCCCCATTCATCGAAGTAATCAACTTCACGGGTGTACCAGTTGTCGCCGAGCCATAACATAAATGCTGCTTTTTCTTTCGCCATGCTTTCAAAAATGGATGAATCGCCACCATATGGCTTACCCGGACGATCTACAGGTGGTTCATTGATATAAGCACAGGAACCTGTTAAGAAAGAAAAATCAGGAGCCGGTTTGCGCCACTGCCACAAATCCTTTGTGCTAAATGATCCATCTGCTTTTGCCGGTTTTTTATTCAATGTATTGTTGATGATAAATTGATACTCGTAGGCCGTGTTCATTTCAAGTGCCACCACATCAAACACAAGCGGAGCAAACCAGGCATCAGGACTTGTTTTTTTGGTCAGCCGTTTGGCTTTTGCCATCTCTCCTTTTTTCCAGTACCATAAATCTGCACTGCTGCCGGGCCTTACTTCCACCCAGAGTTTTGCTGTTCTTAATTCAACTGGACCAAGCATTGGTCCGCTTACAATTTGTGCCTGTAAGGCATTTGTAAAAAAAATCAGTACAGGCAGGTATACCAAACGATAAAAGCTTCTCATACATTCGTGTATATAATGTTGGAGGAATGATTGTTGATCGGTGCAAAGTAAATAAAGTTTGGTGTAGGACAGGCAACCTTTTATGGATTCCTGTAACAGCAGTTCTGTTGATCTTTTTTTCCTGTGGGGAATCAACAACTCCAAGGCAGATTACCCGTGGGTTTTATTACTGGAAAAGCAGGTTAACTGTTTCTGAAAAAGAACAGGCAGCACTAACAAACTTAAAAACTGCCAGATTATACATTAAGCTTTTTGATGTGGCATGGAATGAAGATTTACAATCAATTCAGCCAGTGGCAAAACTTGACTTCGATTCAGTTACTGTTCAGCAATTACTTCAACAGAGAATTCAATTAATCCCTGTTGTGTTTATCACCAATGAAAGTTTGCTGAAAATTGATTCTTCCGCAAGTATTGCCCTGGCGCAGAAAATTGTAAGACTTGCCGGTGAAATGTTGCAAAAGCAACAGCTGCCGCCAGCCGTTGAATTTCAACTGGATTGCGACTGGACAGTATCAACAAAAAAGAATTATTTCTTGTTGGTGAAAGAAGTGAAGCGGTTAATGCGTGCAGACCATCTTTCCTTTTCTGACAGTGCTTTACTTTCTGCAACCATCCGCCTGCACCAGGTAAAATACAGAAGTAAGTCCGGCATTCCTGAAGTTGATAAAGGTTTACTGATGTGTTATAATATGGGCAATCTGAAAAACTCAGCAACAAAAAACTCGATCCTCGATACAGAAGAACTGAAAAAGTATTTAAGTGGATTAAACAGTTACCCATTGCCTCTTGACATTGCATTACCCATCTTCAGCTGGAATGTGTACTTCAGCAACAATACATACAAAGGAATTATCAGCAATATTTCAAAAGATGAATTGACTGAAGTATCAGGGCAATGGAAAAACAACCTGTTCACTTTTTCAAAAGATACCGTACTGAAAAATATTTCTTTCCAAAAGAATGATCAACTCCGGCTGGAGGAAAGTACACAGGATGAACTTTTGCAGACAGCAAACTACATTGCTGAAAAGCTTTCGCCAAAAAACAAAACTCCTGCTGTTTTATTTTACCATTTAGATGAATTAATTTTAAATAAACACCCCCAACATGAACTGGAAACATTGTTTCACTGCTTTGATTAGTCTTGGTTTGATCTGCTTCCCTTATAATATTATCGGATGCGGCGGAAGTGATGATCCTTACGACTACTACACTTCTTTCTTTTCTCAAAAGCTTAATGGCGATGAAAGTTTTCGTCCCTTCTATTACACAGGCTATCGTTTTCTATATGATGAAATGGAACCGGTGAGTACAAAAGAAATGACCAGTGAAGAATGGGTGGGTTATACAACTGGTAAAGCAACCAAAAAAGATGTGCAGCAATTTGTACTCAAATACAGTTACAAACAATTAAGTACTCTTTATAATCATATTGAAAAGAAACAGGCACTCACCCTGCCAGACTCGGTTAAGAAAAACAGTTTCACTCAATGGTTTATCCAGAACAAAGACCTCGAAGCCTTGGGCTATCTTATGTATGCCAAACAGGTTGAGCCTTTTGTTGCTGGTGATGAAGACATGTGGGCTGACATAAATCGTGATGCAGAAAAAATGAAAAGACTTACAAAAAGTGGCATTCAATTATGGACAGTTGCAAAAAATGATTTCATCAGGCTGCGCTACGGTTACCAGGTAACAAGACTTGCACATTACAGTGAACAGTATCAAGACTGCATTACGTACTACGATACTTATATCAAACCAAATTCTACTGCAAGTGTTTTGCAGGATCTGGCAGTTGGATTAAAAGCCGGTGCATTAAAACACCTGGGCAAACGTGAAGAAGCTGCTTATAATTTCAGTCAGTTGTTTGCAGGTAAAGGATTAAAACGCAGAAGTAATTACATCAGTTTTATTTTCAGCACAAGAGATGAAGAACTGGGCGGTGTTAAAAAAGAAGATGTTTTGAAACTTTGTAAGAACAACAAAGAGAAAGCAAATGTTACAGCCATCTATGCCATGAGCAGTGTTGATAATAACCTGCAACAACTGAAACAAATCTATCAGCTCGATCCAACTTCTCCTCTACTTGAATTACTCACCATCCGTGAAGTAAATAAACTGGAAGAAAAATATCTGCACCCCACTATTCAAAAAGAAAAAGGCAATAAGCTCATGTATTCCTGGTCCTTATTTGGATGGGATACCGACAAACCTAACTACGACAGCTTATACAATGAAAGTGAGCAGCAAACAAAAGACATGATTTCATTTTGTCACAGTATAGCCCAAGACAATACGATTCCTAACCGTGGCTTGTTTGAAGTAGCAGCAGCATACACTGCCTATATGACAAAGGATTTGAAGAAAGCAAAAGAATTATTATCGTCAGCAGAAAAATCAAACCTGTCTCCTGCTGTAAAAGACCAATGGATGCTGACGAATCTGCTTGTCACCATCAATGAAAAACAAACCATTGATGCAGCTTTTGAAGAACAACTGCTTCCATCCATACAATGGCTGGAAGGCAAGGCGAATAAAGACGAAGAATGGAAAAAGTTTTACCGTAATCTCTTTACAGAAGTCATTGCACTGAAATATCATGCACAAAATGATATTCATAAAGAAGTACTCAGTATTGGAATAGCTGAAAAAATGCTGGGCAATTATTACAATTCAGCTATCACTTTTTTGCGTACAAAGATGAACAGCAAAGATGTTGAAAAAATGTATGCCTTTATGCTGTCAAAATCATTGAACAAATGGGAAAGTTATCTCGTCAGGAATAATTCATTCTCAAAAGATGATGTGGCTGATATTGCAGGTACAGCTTATATCCGTGAAAGCGATTGGGCTAATGCAGAAAGATGGTTGAAACAGATAACACCCGGCTATTATAAAACTGAAACCTATACAACTTACCTGTCAGCAAATCCTTTTGCAGATTTGATATATGATACACATTCACCAACAAAGCAGGATACAGTTGTATATACCAAGCTTCGCTTTGCACAAAAAATGAAACAGCTTTTGCAGCAAACAACAACAGGAACAGATCTGAAAAAAGCAAAAGCATATTATCAAATGGCAAATGGATTGTACCAGGCAAGTTACTGGGGCAACAGCTGGATGCTGCAGGAATATGGGTGGAGCAGCAATGACGGATTAGATAATACACACAAAGAAGGCAGCTGGCAAAAAGAATACTTTGGTGTATTTAAAGCCGAGCAATTTTATCTGAAAGCAAAAGAATTGTCAAAGGATGAAAACTTCAAAGCACGTTGTGTATGGATGGCAGCGAAATGCTCACAGAAACAATTAGTTGTTCCGGGTTATGAATCGTTCAGTGATTACGATCTTTATGATAAGGCTTCAGAAAAATATGCAAAGGATATCAGGAAGAATAAATACTATGACGGCTTTGTAAAGGAATACAGCAAAACATTTTTTTTTAAGGAAGCCTTCAACAGCTGTGTATATTTAAAAGATTATATAAAATCAAATTAATTGAAGCCTCGAATTGATAATAAAAAAGAAAGCCCTGAATTCGTTCAGGGCTTTCTTTTTACCGGATTCTTAAACATCGTTTACCATGACCTCTGTTAGCCGCTTCATACGGTGTAACAGAACGTGTACATGAACTCAAAAAATAGATTGTAATAAGTAATGCTGATAAAGCAATTGATTTTTTCATTGATACAGATTTCGTAAGGTAAAAATATAATCCTGAAATGCTAATGACAAGAATCAAGCCAGTTAATTTTCAAAACTAAGTGGAAATATTTATTGATAAAAATATCGGAATTATACGATCCGAATTTAACTCATGTTACTCTTTCAATCCATTTGCCAGTAAGGGTTTCAAAGCTTCTTTGACATATGCCTGTCACTCAAAATAAAATACCTGCACGTAGAATTACTAAGCATTTCCCTATTTCTGTACACACAAATGCCTGAAAATATTTTCATCTCTTCTTCGGGACAAATTCATGCTTTAAAATGACATTATCTTTATGAAAATTTAATACGCAGTTATCTTAACTGTGAAAACCCAATATCCAAAATGAACAACGCAACCACTGCATTGACAATGCTGACGATTGACGATGAAATCGCCATACAGCAAATCCTTCAGCATTACTTCAGCGAAAAATTTACAGTAATCGCAAAAAACAACGGTAAAGAAGCCCTTTCATGGATGCTGGAAGGGACAGTCCCTGATGTTATTATTGCTGATATTCAAATGCCGGAAATGGATGGCTTTGAATTTATTAAGCAAGTAAGAGCCAGTGGGTTCCTGAATCATATTCCCCTGATTATGCTTTCTTCTAAAGAAGACTCTGAAAGCCGAATTAAATGTCTTGAATCAGGCGCTGATGATTTTATGGTAAAACCATTTAATCCGAAAGAGCTTGCAGCAAGAATCCAGGTAATCCTCCGCCGCATTGGTAAAACTGTCAACTCTTAAACTACTCCTATGAACAAGGCTTCTAATTTGATTGCCCTCATTTCAACTGATGACGGCACAATTGATCAGGTAAAAAAAAGTCTGGCAGGTACTTATGATATTGATGTATTTGCAAACGGCATGGCACTTCATTATGCAATACAAAATATGCATGCTTATAAAGCAGTTATCAGTGACGATGAAGTAATCGGTATTAATGGAGCTCCTCTGCGAAAAACCCTCATTAAGCTGGGCTACCTGAGTACTCCCTTTATTATTTTACCTGCACATATTGATGACGCTTCAAGGCAGATTGCCTTGAAAGAAAATATTACTGATTTTTTTCCAAAGCCTTTAAATCAAGAGGCCCTTCATATCCGGGTGCCTTTTTTAATTGACAACTACAACCCATCTGTTGTTACGGCAGAAAAAAATCAAACATTCAAACTTCCACTCATTAAGCGGATTTTTGATATTACATTTTCTTCCCTTGCCCTGTTACTGCTGAGCCCGCTTTTTTTAATCATTGCTGTTTTAATACGACTTGAATCAAAAGGGGCTGTATTTTATTACTCACTCAGAGTTGGAACAGGTTATAAAGTTTTTCGCTTTTACAAATTCCGCTCAATGAGCAGCGGGGCTGATGCAAAGTTGAAAGAACTTTCACATTTAAACCAGTACAATACGCAGAAAAATGAAGGGCAACCTGTTGTTGCGAAAGAAGAAGTAAAAGAGGTTTGTGATATCTGCGAGCAGGCAGGATCGCCTTGCCGAAGTCCTCTCTTTACTGATAACAAGATGGTGTGTGAAAAGATTTTCCTGAAACAAAAGGCAGGTAAAATTGAATCAGCATTTATTAAAATTAAAGACGACCCAAGAATAACCAAAGTCGGCAACTTTATCCGCAACACCAGTATTGATGAACTGCCCCAGCTCTGGAATGTGTTCATTGGCGACATGTCAATTGTTGGTAATCGTCCGCTGCCATTGTACGAAGCTGAAAAAATTACAACGGATAAATATGCCTTACGTTTCATGGCTCCCGCAGGTATAACCGGTTTGTGGCAGGTTGAAAAAAGAGGAAGAGGTGAAATGTCGGAAGATGAACGTTTGAAACTTGATAACAGTTATGCAAAAAATCACAGCTTTATGAATGACATCAGGTTAATCCTGAAAACCATTCCTGCGCTTTTGCAGAAAGAAAGTGTTTAATTCTAATACTCCAATATTCAATCGATACCATGCTGTCAAGAAATGATTTTGAAAACCTGCCTGTCTTCATGACTTCCATGTCAAGATGGGATGGTGTTGTTTCATCAGCTTCAATTTCATTGGCGAAAGTTTTTTGCAGAACAAATGATGTTTACTATATCGACTACCCGTATTCATGGGCAGATATGATCAGGGAACGAAAACTGGCATCAGTTGAAAAAAGATTGCCCGCCTTATTATGGGGCAAAAAAAATCTCCTGCATTTAAAGGAACAGCCGGGAAACTTAATGGCAATTACACCCAAAGCGGTGCTGCCCATTTTTTCGTTACCTGAAGGATTGATCTATGACAAAGCCAGCCATTATAACAATAAGCTTGTTGCAGGTCTTGTAAAAAGAATTGCACAACAGCAAAAAATCAGTAACTACATTTTTATCAACTCTTTTAACCCAGTATACTTATCAGCTATTGACCGTTATCTCTCCCCTGTTCTCAGCATTTATCACAGCAGGGATGCCATTGAAGAAGTTGAAGGCCATGGCTTACGTAAAGAAAATGAATGTGTGAAAGCCTATGACATGGTCATGGCTACATCTAAACAGCTTTGCAGAAATATTTCTGATAGAAATGGAAAGACTGTTCACTATTTCCCCAATGGAGGCGATGTGCAATTATTTAAAACTGCACTTGAACAGAAACTCTCAAAGCCAAAAGAACTGGAGAATATTACAACCCCAATCATTGGTTATACAGGAGCACTTGCACAAAGAGAAGATTATGCATTGATTGAAAAAATTGCAAAAGCAAATCCTGACAAAACCATTGTTTTTGTTGGTCCACGTAATGACAAAGAGTTTACTAATATTAACCTGGATGCTATTCCGAACATACTGTTTACAGGTGCAAAAAAAATAAACGAACTGCCGGCTTACCTGCAGCATTTTGATTGTGCAATCATTCCTTTTTTAAAAAATAACCTTACAGGGGGAATCTATCCACTTAAGATCAACGAATATCTCGCAGCAGGGAAAGCAGTGATAACAACTGATTTTTCAGAAGACATCAATTCCTTTAAAGATCACATTAGCATTGCAGTAACTCATGACGATTTTTTGAAAGCAATAGCTCCTGCCATTGCAAACAACAGTGTCGAAAAAAAACAGGAGCGTCTTACTGTTGCGCTTTCAAATTCGTGGGAAAAAAGAGTGCAGCAATTTTGGAATATTGCCTGGGAAGCTTATCAACAAAAATCAGTTCACCAAAAAAAATAGACTTAAAAACAGAAGCATAATAAAATTCATATCTCTTGCTGAATCAAAAACCATATTACCCGCTTTCGTTAAACCCTTTGCCATTCCTTTGTTTCAAAGCTGTAGCTCTTAATTATTCTGGCAGGGTTGCCAACAGCAATACTGTAAGGCGGAATATTTTTGGTTACAACAGCACCTGCAGCAACAACACTGTGCTTGCCAATTTTAACACCGGCAGTAACTACAACATTTGCACCAATCCAGCATTCATCCTCCACTTCAATCAATCCAGTAGTAACAGGCTGCAGATGAATTGGCGTATGAATATCAGTGTATACATGATTGAGTCCGCTCATAACAATGTTTTGAGCAAGGATCACATTGTTGCCAATGGTAACTGGACCGATAATAACATTTCCAATACCGATACGTGTGTTGTTGCCAACATGAACAGCACCAACTCCATTGTTAACAGTTGCGAAATCTTCAACTGTGGAAAAGTCGCCGATAGTAAATGGTTGAAAAGGCAGTACATCCATTCTTGTTCTTCTGCAAATGGTAACACTCTTTCCCTTTTTGTGAAAGAAAGGGTTCACAAACCATTGAACCCAAAGCCGGGGCCGGGCCTGGTTTTTTGGAATAAGACACCAGTGAATAAATTTTTTCAGTTTCGGATTCGATTTTAAAGCACTTATTAAACTCATAAAAATAAATTGAAAACCAGAACAATAAATATAATCAACACGGAAACAAAAGAGAATGAAAAAGAGCCTTGTACTATAAAGGATGTGCTATTGTTTCTGATTTAAACAGGACTGTATCTATAACAATTAAAGATTAAAATTAGGCAAAATGGGAATACTGATCATCAATTTCATTGCAGGCATACTGGTTTTCTGGTTATGCTTTCCTTTTCTGTCTATACTGTTTGCAGGTATCCGTAACAGAAAGATTACCGACAAATCCTTAACGAATCAGCAAAAATTTGCCTGCATTATTACTGTATACAAAGACATCGATATCGCCTGGCCGCTTGTACGCTCATTACTGAAGCAGCATTATCCGCACTATCATATTTTCTTACTGGCAGACTGTTTAGAAGAACCGGTTTCTGTTCCTGAAGAAACAGATCAAAAACTTTCATTACTGATTCCGCAGCAACCACTCAATTCAAAAGTTGCATCAATCAATTATGTACTGCAGCAACTCGATGATTCTTTTACTCATGCAGTCATTTTTGATCCTGACAATCTTGTACCGGTTCATTTTCTATCGGCAATTGCGCAGGGGCATGATCATGGTTATGAAATTGTGCAGGGAAAACGGATTGCAAAAAATATAGATACTACTTATGCTGCGCTTGATGCTTTAGGAGAATATTACTATGACTATACTGTACGCAATGTATCGTTCCGGCTTGGCTCATCCAGTACACTGGCTGGTTCAGGAATGTCAATTGCACTTCCGGTATATAAATTAAATATAGCATCTGAAATGCTGAACCTGCAAAAGCATGGCGTAGTGGTTGCAGAAGATAAATCATTGCAGCTTGAGTTTGTAAAAAGCAAAAAGATAATTGCCTATGCACCGGCAGCTGTCATCTTCGATGAGAAAACAACCAGTGGCTACCAGGTAAGCAGACAAAGAACAAGATGGCTGAACAGTTATTTCAAACACAGTACTGATGCATTGAAATTGCTATTTGCCGGTATTAGCAAACTTAACTGGAACATCATCTACTTTGCTGTAATGGTGTTATTTCCTCCCTTATCAATTCTTGTAGTTTCTGTTGTCTTTGTATTACTTATTCTTTTTTGGGCAAACATGCAAATGTTCTTTATTCTGCTGGCAGCAGCTTTACTGTTCTCACTCACTTTTCTGCTGGCACTTTTACTCAACCGCACACCTGGAAAAGTGATAGCTGCCATTCCTCAAATTCCATTATTCATGAGTAAACAAATGGCGGGGCTTTTAAATATGAAACAGGCGAATAAAGACTTTATGGTTACATCGCATGAATACAAAGCTGAAATAACTGATATCTGGCAAAGCAGGGAAGCCGAATTTAAAAACTGGAAAATAAAAAACAGCTGATAATAAAATAATTCAGTCAACGCAAGATTTATCTGATCGTACTATGCAAAACAACTCATTCAATATGAAACCATCTTTCAGGATACCGGCTTACCTGTTATTAGCGGTATTCTTACTTTCTGCGTATCATGTATCTGCCCAGGAAGAAGAATTTTTAAATAAAGTAAAGCCGGGAAAAAATCTTTCTGATCAATTGCCGCCATTAGATACTTTAATAAAAATGGCCGTTGAATATCATCCGTCAGTCAAAGTAAATGACGAACTGGTCAACTCTGCCAAACAGCGTGTGTCTGTTGAAAACAATGCCTGGCTTAACTGGATTTCTCCTTATGGTAATTACAGCTTCGGCAACCAGACAATTATTACTGCCGGTTCAACACCTTCTGATTTAGGAAGAATCTCCAATGGATATCGGTTTGGTGTGAATGTAGGGCTGCCAATTGGTGATATCCTCAGCAGAAAAAACAGGAAGGCTCTTCAGCTGCATGAACTAAAAGCAACAGAATATAAAAGAGAAGAAGTAAAACTCATCATCAGCGAGTATGTGATATCTGCTTACAGTATTCTATTGTACAATCACCGCATGTTATCGATCCGCTTTGAGATGATGGAAAAAGCCAGGTTCAATGTTCAACTGGCAGAATCTGAATTTAAAATAAACAACACAACAGCCAGTGCATATATCGCCATTAACCAGATTTATACCGGAGCCATTTCAGAATATGAAAATGTTAGAAAAGATTTCATGGAATCGGCCCAGAAATTAGAATTGCTGCTGGGCAGGAAACTTAAATACTTAGTTCAATAACCTTATTACAACCCACAATGAATATAACGCAGTTTTTCCGACTCATTCTCCGCAACCTGCACTTTCTTGCAGGAGTACCTTTACTGGTTGGTGCATTAATCTATGCACTTACAAAAGATACTCCGAAAACCTACCAGTCAAATGTGGTGATATATGCAATCACAAAATCACAAACTGCTTCAGCTACTGGTGAAACTGTGAAAATGGATTACTTCACCTCAAGCAATCTATTTGATAATATTACTTTAATTCTCAAATCAAGAGAAACAATCAAAGCAACTGCACTGCGCTTACTGGCATTACACCTGAGTATTGACAAACCTGTTGATACGATTATCAGTGCCAAAAATTATGCAGAACTTAAAACACATGTATCACCTGAACTGTTTCAGCAACTGGCAGTGAAAGGAAATCCAGAAGCTACCTTACAAAACATCGAAGCCTATTATTTAAAAAACCCAAGTGGTTTAATTGATTTTCTGCTGAGAGAACATCCTGTTTATGGAATATCTTCTATTGCAGGCAAACTGAAAGTGCAGCGCAAACAATCAAGCGATATGGTTGATGTGAGCTTCAATGCAAATGATCCGGGTGTATGTTACTTTACATTAAAATATATCACAGAAGTATTTGGCGAGAGATACAGGGATCTCAAAAAACTGGAAAACGAAAATTCTATTGCCTACTTTGAAGCACAACTGAAGCAGGCAAAAGATAAACTGGATGAATCTGAAGGTGGTCTTAAAGTCTTCATAGCAGATAACAACATCTTAAATTTTTACGAGCAGGGCAAGTATCTCGACATTATGGATAAGGATCAGGGTAAAGACCTTGAAATGGAAAAGGAAAAAATTGCCGGTACTTACCAGAACATCCTTAACCTCGAACAGTCATTCAAGCAGTATGAATTACGTGAAAGCATTATTGATACCCTTTTAAATTATCAGCGTTCCTTAAAAAATAAACAGGGCGAAATTGATGCCATGCAATTTCAGGGTGCAAATGCTGAACAAATGAATAAGCTGAAAAAAGATGCGAACTATTACGAATCAATTATCAGGTTAACCACAGACAGGCTGTTTGCAAACTCAAACACAGAAAATGGAATTGAAAAAAAACGGCTGATCGAAGAATGGCTCGGGCTTAAGATTGAATACGAAACACAAACACAGGCCTACAAATTAAAAGAAATCAGAAAAAAAGATCTACAGTCGCAAGTGGATGCCTTTGCTCCTCTTGGTGCAGAATTGAAAAAACTTGAACGAGGTGTAAGTGTAAATGAAAATCAATACCTGTCCATACTGCATGGTCTTAACATGGCCTACTTAAAGAAATATGATCTCGACTCATATAATAATCAAAGTCTGCTAGATCCGCCATTTTTCCCTAAAACGGCCGAAGCTTCTAAACGATCTGTTCTTATTATCGGAGGCGCTTTTGCGTCTGCACTGCTGTTACTAATTGTACTTCTTGCAGGCTTCTTCCTCGATAATACAATAAAAACAGTATCAAAAGCAGAAACTGTAACCGGCTGTAAAGTGTTGGGAGGAAATGTTGACGAGAATAAAATTTCTAAAAAAATAAAACTGAATGAGCTTGACGAGCAACTCAAAGTTCATCTATTCAACAAATTAAAACTTACGCTTAAAAAAGGGCAGCAAATTGTTGCGGTTATTTCATTGCAACCTGAAGAGGGCAAAACATTTCTTCTGCAAAAAATTGCAAATCAGCTGCAGTTGATTAATCCTGCATACAGACTGATTGTTCCTGAAACCGTTTCGCCAAAACTGCCAGGAGAAAACTGGGAGAGTTATTCGTACGACTCTGTTTCCAAAAATCCAGAGTCATTTATTACCAATATCAGGCAAACGTATGAGAAGCATCTGATCATTGTAGAATTCCCCGCCTTATCATCTAAAATAGCAATGTATGATATTTTAAAACAGACGGATCTTGTATTGGTTGTTATTAATGCAAAACGTAAATGGAGTACTTCTGATAACAGAAATTATTCTCTGTTGCGTGAATATGTTACCTCGCCAATCGGTATCTGGCTCAACAAAATGAAGCCGGATGATCTGGAAGAAATTATAGGCGAAGTGCCAAAAAGAAGAAACTGGTTCAGAAAAAAATTTAAACAACTTCTAACCTGATTTTCTGAATGAGTATATCAATCGTTATACAGCGTCTTTTTGCCGTGCTATCACTCTCGGTTCTGTTTGCTGCAATTGTTTACAACCTGCAGACAGTTGGCATTGCATTATTGATTGTACTCCCCCTTCTTGCAATAGTACTGTATATCATGTTTCAGCATCCAAAACGCTGTCTCGATGTTGCTTTGATTTGCGGGTTTATTGCAATTGGTGCCACACGTTACATTAATGATGTGCCTTTTGGTTTAACTATAGATTTTACATTGCTGCTGGCAATGGTCTCTGCCCTTTTTCATACAAGACTTAAAACAGATTTAAAAAAACTCAACACCCCACTCGTTTGGCTATGCGCCATCTGGATGCTATACTGCACATTTGAAATTTTTAATCCTGAAGCAAGAAGTTTTGAAGCCTGGTTTTATGCTGTACGTGGAGTTGCGTTGTACATGATTCTTACAGTTCCACTCACCATTCTGTTTGCTGGAAAGGCTGCAGATCTTGACAGGTTCATTAAACTCTTCCTTCTTTTTTCCTTCGTTGCTGCATTATGGGGCTACAAACAATTTTTTTTCGGGCTTGATGCTGCTGAAAATAAATGGTTGATGGAAGGAGCATACAAAACACATTTACTTTTTGGACGATTGAGAATTTTTTCCTTCCTATCTGATGCTGGTCAGTTTGGTGCGGGAAGCGCACTTGCCGGAGTTGTGTCAACTATTCTTGCAGTTGGGCCGTTTGCACGAAAACTAAAAATCGCTTTTGCAATTCTTGCAGTTATCTTTTTTCATGGAATGATGCTGTCAGGAACAAGAGGTGCTTTGTTTGTTCCCATTACAGGCTTCATGGCTTACTTTATTGTTTCAAAGAATATCAAAACAATTCTTATCGGAGGAATGATCCTGGGAAGTGCATTTGTATTTTTGAAGTATACTACCATTGCCAACAACAACGACCAGATAAGAAGAATGCGTTCTGCATTCAATGGTGAAGATGCATCCTTAAATGTGCGGAAAGAAAATCAGAAAAAATTTGCAGCATACCTCGCAACAAGACCATTCGGAGGGGGTATCGGCACTTCAGGTACCTGGGGTATTCGATTCAGTCCCGGAACTTTTTTAGCCCAAACCGCTAACGACAGCTGGTATGTAAAAATATGGGCAGAAACAGGTGTGGTTGGGTTAACACTTCATGTACTCAGTATTTTAACGATCTGTGCGATGAGTGTCTTAAAAATATGGAAAGTACAGCACCCTCAATTAAAGCAAAAACTCATGGCACTTTTCTCGGGATTTGTTGGTGTTGCTGTAGCAAGTTATGGCAATCCCATTTTTGGACAAATACCAATGGGTATCATTATTTACATGTCGTGGGTATATATATTTCTTGCAAAGGATCTTGAAAAAGAATTAGTAACCAAGTCGCAACAATATGAATGAACAACCGCTTATATCAATAATCACAGTCAACTATAATGGTTGCACACATACGCTGGATTTATTAAAATCTATTCAGCATCTGAGCTATCCCAATGTTGAAGTGATTGTGATAGATAACTGCTCAGTTGAGAGTGTTGCTCCAATACGTGAGCAGTATCCATCCGTTCATTTAATTTGCCTGGATAAAAATCTCGGTTTTGCCGGTGGTAACAACGTCGGCATCCGTACAGCAAAAGGATCTTATTTCTACCTTGTAAACAATGATACTGTATTACCACCTAATTGTCTTGAGCCATTGTTACAAAGAGCAATATCAAATCCGAAAGCAGGAATCATCTGTCCTAAAATACTTTACTACGATAATCCTTCCATCATTCAATTTGCCGGTTATACTCCTATTCATCCGGTAACAATCCGTAACAGAGGAATTGGTTATATGGAAAAAGATGAAGGACAGTACAGCACAGCGTATACAACTGCACTTGCACATGGGGCTGCCATGTTTATTCCAAAAGTCGTTGCAGAGAAAGTTGGTTTAATGGCTGAGTTGTTTTTTCTGTATTATGAAGAAACTGATTACTGTGAACATGTGAAAAGAGCCGGTTTTGAAATCTGGTATGAACCTGCTTCAACAATTTTGCATAAAGAATCGATGAGTGTTGGTAAAGAATCGGTACTGAAAGCTTACTACATGAGCAGGAACCGTTTATTATATCTGCGCAGAAATGTAAAATGGCCAACATTCTGTCTTTCGTTACTTTACTATTTTTTTATTGCCGTACCGAAGAATAGCCTTGTTTATCTTTTACATAAACAATTCAAGCACTTCCGTGCATACGTTAAAGGTGTATGGTGGAACTGCACACATTACAAACACATTCATGAAAATCCAATACTATCTAAAACCAACAGCATATGAAAATCGGAATTGAAGCTCAACGGATTTTCCGTACACACAAGCATGGCATGGACATGGTTGTGCTTGAGCTGATAAAAAACCTGCAGCAGATTGATACGAAAAATGAGTACTTCATTTTTGTAAATCCGGATGATGACCGCAGCTGTTTCCAACCAACAGCAAATTTTAACCTGATAGAAGTTAAAAAAAGCTCCTACCCTATGTGGGAGCAATATTACTTATCAAAAGCAGCAAAAAAACTGAAACTGGATTTGCTGCATTGCACAAGCAATACAGCACCTGTGAAATGCCCTGTGCCACTGATGATAACTCTGCATGATATTATCTATCTCGAAGGGAAATCGCATATTGCTGCCGGTACCTGGTACCAGCGCCTGGGTAATATTTACAGGATATGGAATGTTCCAAAAGTATTTAAGCATTCAAAAAAGGTAATAACAGTTTCTGAATTTGAACGGCAGAATATCCTGAAGTATTTTCATTGTACAAATGACAAAGTTGATACTGTATACAATGGCGTAAGTGAACATTTCAAACCACAGGAAGCATCTGTTATTAACTCAGTTAAAAAACAATTTAATCTCCCTGATAATTATCTGTTGTTTCTTGGTAATACTGCTCCTAAAAAAAATTTGAAAGGAGTACTGCAGGCATTGAAAATTTTGCATGCTCAAAACAAGCTGCATATTCCAGTGGTGATGCCTGATTTTGGAAGCGATTATCTCAACAAGATGCTGAAAGATTTGGGAGCCGAAAATCTTGCACCATTCATTCATCTCACCGGATACATCCCCAACAATCAGTTGCCTGGTGTATATGCAGGTGCTGCCGCTTTTCTGTATCCATCACTAAGAGAAAGTTTTGGGTTACCTATTCTTGAAGCAATGGCCTGCGGATGCCCGGTGATTACATCAAACAACTCTTCTATGATTGAAATAGCTGCTGACGCTGCTTTGCTGATCGATCCTTTTAAACCGGAAGAGATTGCAGAAGCACTTGAAAAAATATTGAACCAGCAGCAGCTTACTGCAGAGCTTATTGAAAAAGGAAAAGCAAGAGCTGTTCAGTTCAGCTACCGGAAAGGCGCAGAAAAAGTACTTTCATTATACAAACAACTGGTAAATCAATGATATGAAAGCATCAACAGTTCATATAAAAGAAAATCAATTGCATGTACATTCGTATATTGTAAGCAGCCTTTTTTCAGAAAACCAAAACATCACAGCTGTTGCTTTGAACAGCAAAACGCATACATCATGAAAACAACAGAATTGCTTTTCTGGATTTCGCTGGTTATCATATTCTACACATTCATCGGTTATGGTATACTGCTTTTTATATTGGTGAGAATTAAGCGCATTGTAAAACCAGCAAAAGCCTACGACATTTCTTATGAGCCAATGGTTACACTGGTAATACCCTGCTACAATGAAGCAGATATTCTGGAAGCTAAAATTGAAAACAGCAAACAGCTTGAATATCCTGCTGATAAATTAAAAATTGTTTTTATCACTGATGGTTCAACTGATCATTCAGCAACAGTACTGTCGAAGTATCCAGATATTGAATTGCTCCACGAAAACAGGCGGGCAGGTAAAACTGCAGCAGAAAACAGGGCCATGCGTTTTATTAAAACTCCGGTTGTTATTTTTTCTGATGCTAATACCACGCTGAATAAAGAAGCCGTTCGGAATATCATCCGCCATTTTGCTGATAAAAAAACAGGTTGTGTATCGGGTGAAAAAAGAGTGCTTGTTGATGAAAAAGATACAGCATCAGCAGCGGGTGAAGGAATTTACTGGAAATATGAATCAACACTTAAGAAATGGGACAGTGAACTCTATAGTGCAGTTGGAGCCGCAGGTGAACTGGTAGCATTTAAAACTGATCTGTATACTGATCTTCCTGAAGATACTATTCTCGACGACTTTATGCAGTCACTGCTCATTGCAACGAAAGGATATAAAATTGTGTACGAACCGGAAGCATTCGCAGCAGAAACAGCTTCTGCGAATGTGAAAGAAGAATTGAAACGCAAGATCCGTATTGCAGCAGGCGGGTGGCAGTCAATATCGAGACTGGGCAAACATCTCAGCATGTTTAAACTGCCGGTTTTATACTTTCAATATTTTTCGCACAGGTTACTTCGCTGGACGGTTACTCCATTTTTACTGCTTTTCATTTTTGTTCTGAATATTTTCCTTGCAGTTGAGGGTAACTTATTTTACCAGTTGATGATGGCTGGCCAGGTTTTATTTTACTCAGCAGCTTTGATCGGATACGTTCTTGAACACAGGAAGCTTCGATTCAAACCGGTATTTGTTCCGTACTATTTTGTTATTATGAATTATGCAGTACTGGCAGGTTTAAAAAAATACTTGTCGGGCAAACAGCAGGCAACATGGGATAAGGCACAACGAAAAATTTGACAGTAACAGAAGCGGTTTGTCAAGTATTAAAGTCGGGTGAGTGAACTGCTTGCCTCCGAAAAACTGAAGAAAAATAACTATACTAAAACACTTAGAAACAATGTACATAAACTATTAACATTGAAAAATTACAAACTACTGCTGCCTGTTAATTTACAATCCGTTAAACAGTCTCAATAAGAGTTGCGTTCTTTGTAAAAGTAAACCTGAAAGTTTATCATATCCAATATCTTAAAACCAAAATGCTATGATCCTTTTCCACGAAAAACCCATTCTGCAACTCCGTAAATACAAAACGGATTTTCTCTCCATTAAGAAGGCTTCTTTTCCTTAGCTGATTTGCCATAAAAAAGAAATACCCATAATCCAAAAAACCACTCCTATGTCTTTATACAGTATCAAAATATATGTTCAGAACAATATCCTTTTGCCCATTGTTCGAAAAAATAAAAAATTAGCCGACCTGTATTACTTTTTATTCTCCAGTGATTTTTCACGTGAGCATCAAAAGGTATTGAACGGTAAATACCTGCACCTGCAGGCAATGAAAGACGGCACGCCGAATGCGTTTAATCTCCGCAGGCAAATTCACCGTTTAGAAAAAGGATTGATCATGAAGAATCGCAGAGATGTATTTGCACTTGACTTTATTTTACACACAGCAGAAAACTACAAAGTGCTTTCAAAGCAAAAAGGAATCAATAAAGATATTGATGATGATTTTTTAAGCTGGGCCGGCAATGTGTTGCAAAAATATTTCAATTGTGTTAAAGAAGTGCCTGTTGTTAAACAGGCGAAAGATATTTTTAATTCTGTACAGCACCAGGTTGAGGTAAAAGAGAATCCAGTGAATTTTGTTCCTTATACAAAAGCAAATGCTGCAAAAAGCAATATCACTTATGATGAATTTAAAAAACTTGCACAGCAACGACGTTCTGTACGCTGGTACCAGGAAAAACCCGTTCCAAAAGAACTGATTGAAAAAGCATGTGCTATTGCAACTTATTCACCCAGTGCCTGCAACAGGCAGCCATTTGAGTTTAGAATTTTTACACAGGAAGATTTAAAAAATAAAGTAGGTGCCATCCCAATGGGCATCAGGGGTAACTATAAAAACATTCCTGTTTTTGCAGTTGTTGTTGGTCGGCTCAGTGCATACCTGAGTGAAAGAGATCGTCATGTTATTTATATTGACGGAGGTCTTGCATCCATGAGTTTTATGTTTGCTCTAGAAACTCTTGGCTTAAGTTCAGTACCTATCAACTGGCCCGATATTGAACATATGGAACAGCAAATGGAAAGCATCATTCCGCTTGCAGAAGATGAACGGCCAATGATGATGATTGGTATTGGCTATGCCGATCCTGACGGGGGCATTCCATTCTCACAGAAAAAATCACCTGATCAACTGCTTATTTTCAATGCATGCAATTAAGTGCTGCTGATATAAAACCCAATGTCCACGAAAAATGGTTTCTGCGAAATCATGGTGAAACAGATTTGCGTAAAAAATCAATCTCAGGAGGAATATTTACAGTTGGCGCACAGATCATGTCGTTTATTGTAAACATTGGTTCTACAGTAGTGATGGCCCGAATGTTATTGCCTGAAGATTATGGGATCGTTACGATGGTTACTTCTTTTACAGGCTTTGTCCTCATCTTCAAAGATCTTGGACTTGCGCAGGCAGTAATACAAAAAGAAACCATTACACAAAGAGAAGTGAGCATGGTATTCTGGCTGAATTTTTATATCAGTATTTTTCTTGGTCTGCTTGTACTGGGTCTTGGACCTCTGTTGGTTTCGTTTTATAAAGAAGACCGTCTTCTTTACATTACGTCAGCTTATGCAGGTGTAGCCATCCTAGGTGGCTTATCTACACAACATGCTGCATTACTCAACAGGCAGATGAAATTTAAAAGCCTTGCCATCATTACAATTATTTCTTCTTTTATCAGTTTGCTGGTTGGAATTACACTTGCTTATCTTGACTTCGGCTATTGGGCCATTGTTTCCATCAGCCTGGTAAGTGCATTTGTACAGGCAATCTTATTATGGATCAGTTGTGACTGGCGGCCCGTTTATCTCCGTATTAATAAAAGCATAAAGCAGTATGTACACTTTGGCGCAGGAGTAACAGGCTTTAACATGATTAATTATTTTTCAAGAAACTTAGATAATATTCTCATTGGTAAATTTATTGGTGCACCTGCTCTCGGACTTTACAACAGGGCTTATCAGTTACTCATGTTACCCATCAGTCAGTTAAGAGATCCGCTCAATGCAGTTGGAACACCAGCCCTGAGTTCATTGATTCACCAACCCGAAAAATACAGGAACTATTATAAACAATATCTTTTCCTGCTTTCCTTTTTCTCATTACCCATTGTTGTATTCCTGTTCGTTTGTTCAAAGCCAATCATATTGCTTGTGCTTGGACCAAACTGGACAAGTGCTTCACTCATCTTTCAATTACTTGCCATTACTGCATTGATACAGCCCATTGCAAGTACACGTGGCATGATTCTTCTTTCATCAGGACAATCGAAGCGGTATTTTATGTGGGGTGTGTGGAATGCAGCAGCAGTGATCATTGCATTTTTTATTGGAGTACAGTGGGGCATCTCTGGTATTGCAATTGCTTATGCTATTTCAAACTATCTCATTTTAGTTCCATCACTATATTTCTGTTATAAAAATACACCTGTTAAGGTAAGCGATTTCTTTACTGCATCATTGCCGCCATTTGTATTCTCGGTAATTGGTGGTTTAGCAGCTTATGGCTCATCGCTTTACCTGCAGCAGCAACATACATTACTGCAGATCATTGTTCCATTCTTACTGTTTTCAATTGTGTATCTCGCCGGCTGGATGTTATTTCCACCAACAAGAAAACAATTAAAGGGTTTGATAGAGATGGCAAAAGGAATCATCAGTAAAAAAAGTAAACAATAAATTCATGCCAACCCAAATCATTTAACAAGTATATCATGCAACAAAAATCCTATTTGCTTGTAGGCGGAAATTTTATTAATAAAGGTGCCGAGGCAATGTTAAAAACAGTAAAATATAAACTGGAAGAAAAACATCCCGGTGCAGCAATTTACTGTATCTGTCATCCTGAAGAAAGAACTATTGCAGCAAAGCAGGGTTTTATTCCCATTACAGATACCACTCCTCCCCTGCTGAAGAAAATACAAAATCTTGCTGACCGTGTAATTGGCAAACTGAAAAGAATGATGGGAGGATCAGGAAAACCGTATGCTGATTACAGCCCGATGAATGAAATTAAAAAAATCAAGAACCTTGCTGCAGCAATTGATGTAAGCGGTTTTGCCTATGGTGATAAAAGAGGTTATCAGCAACCGTTAGAAACTACCAAGATCATTCACTTCTGCAAGCAAACAGGAGCCCGTTATTTATTTATGCCGCAGGCATGGGGTTCATTTAAAGAACCACAGGTTGCAAAGAACTGCCGCAACATGATTCTTACAGCAGACGCTTACTTTACCCGTGATGATGTGTCTCGCAGTTACGTTGCTGATCTGCTGCAATTGAAAACAGAAGATATTCCATTGGCCTGCGATATTGCTTTTCATTTTCCTATCCCGACCATCAGCGGAAAAGAAATTCTGAAAAAAAATAATATCAGTTTAGATGCCCGTCTGCTTACCGTTGGGATTTCACCTAATATGCGGATCTATGAGCGCATGAAAGGAAGTGGCGCTGACAATGAATATGTAAAAAACTTCTGCTCCATTATTAAAGATCTGCAACAGCGTTTTGAAATCATACTTGTACCAAATGAAATTCTTCCTGGTGAAGGAGTTGATCATGCAGATGATCAGTTTCTCTGCAAAACGATTTATGAAGCCTTGCCTGATAAAACCCATTGCCATTTACTGAAGGGATATTATTCAGCAGAAGAAGTGAAAGCTGTAATCAGGGAAACAGATTTGCTGATTGCTTCACGCTTTCACAGTCTTGTATTTGCATTGAGTCTTGGTATTCCCTGCATGGCCATCAGCTGGTCGCACAAATACAGAGAGCTGTTCAAATTATTCGGCTTGGAAGAATATGTTCTGGAAGACAAGGGAACAGGCACTGCACATATACTTGAAACATTTGAAAAGTTGTTTAACAACCGTGCTGAAGTGGCGCAGGTTATTCAAACCCGTTTGCCGGTTTTAAAAGATTCAAATAAACATGTATTTGATTTATTTAATTAACTGATCTATGACAACTCATCTCAATAGTAATAACTCACAAAGCAGCTCCGATAATTGCAGACAGATCCTGCTTGCGGATGATGATCTCAGTAATGCAATGATCACCGAGCATGTTTTACAAATGAACGGATACAGTTTGAAACATGTACTCAATGGAAAGGAAGCTGTAGCTGCATTTCAACAGGAGCCTGATGCTTATGTATTAATTCTGATGGATGTACAGATGCCTGAAATGGATGGAATTGAAGCAACGAGAACCATCCGTTTTTTAAACCGATCGGGTGCTGCTGTTCCCATACTGGGATTAACTGCAAGTGTTTTGCAGGAAGATATTCAGCTCTGTTATGAAGCCGGAATGAATGCTTATATGTTTAAACCTTATGATCCCGATAAATTAATGAATAAAATAAGGGAGTTAATTTCTCCGAAAAAAAAATGATCTCTATGCCTGCAAATTTTACTCCGTCAAACCCCGATCTTACTTATTTACTCTCCGTTTCAAATGGTGATAAGCGATTTGAAAAAATGCTGATCAACACTTCTATACAGAGTATTGATTTAAAAATGGTTGATGTTGTTTCCGGTCTTACCGAAAAAGATGCTGATAAATTAAGAAAGGCTGTTCATTCGTTAAAGCCGCTGTTTGCAGTGGTTGGCTATAATGAAATGCAGAAGATCTGTTCAGCAGCAGAGTTGCAGCTAGCCGTGAGTGGTTCTCAGCAATCCTGTGAGAATGATATCAGTTCTTTAAAGACCCAATGGCCCGAAGCAAAAAAAGTTTTACTTCATTTGTTTGAAATAAATTAATCTCTGCGAAATCACTATAAATAAAAAGCCGTCTCACTTAAAATGAGACGGCTTTTACTTATTTGAAAGCAATGATGCTAAATCATTTGATTTCTCTTAACTGCAACCCATGCTGTTACCGCAGTTCAAACATTTGTAACATGTGCCACTTCTGATGGTAATATGTCCGCATGTATTACAGGCAGGAGCATCGCTTTGCATACTTCTTGCTGCCTGGTTCACTGCATCCAGACTGTTTTCCACTTTTACAGGATTTGTAACACGCTGTGTTTTTTGCACCTGTGGAGCAGGATTGATAACACCTACCACTCTTACATCACTTAATTCAGGTGTTTGTTTTTCGTATTCTAATCCCGTGGGAATATCATCCCAGTCATCAGTTCCTGTATTGCTGATTTCTGGTTTATCCAGTACATGAACTAAATCAGTACGACCTAAATATTCATATGATAAACAACGGAACATGAAATCAACAATAGAAGTCGTGCTCTTGATATTCGGATGATCTACCATACCACTTGGTTCAAACTTGGTAAATACAAACTTCTCAACATATTCTTCTAAAGGAACACCATACTGCAAGCCAACAGAAATAGCAATAGCAAAACTGTTCATCAATCCTTTCAGTGTACTTCCTTCTTTTGCAAGGTCAACAAAGATTTCACCAAGGGTTCCATCACCATATTCACCTGTACGGAGGAATACAGCCTGGCCATTGATTTTTGCTTTTTGCGTAAAGCCTCTGCGTTTGGCAGGAAGTTTTCTGCGTTCAACTATTCTTGCAAGGTCACGTTTCAGTTTTGTATCGGGTGATGCCTGAACACGTTTGCTCAATTCATCTAACAATTCTTCAACAGTTAGTTTTCCCATGTCAACCATCGGGCTGTCAGTAATAAATTCTTCATTTACTGCTGCTTCAGATTCGGTTGATGCTTTTTTCTTAGAGTCGCTTTTTGTACTTAATGGCTGAGAAAGTTTTGATCCGTCACGATACAATGCACATGCTTTCAAACCTAACTGCCAGCTCATTAAATAGGCTTCAGCAATTTCTTCCACGTTCGCTTCGTTGGGAAGGTTGATGGTTTTTGAAATAGCACCGCTTAAGAATGGCTGTGCTGCTGCCATCATTTTAATGTGACCGCTGTGATGAATATAACGAACACCTTTCTTTCCGCATTTGTTCGCACAATCAAACACTGCATAGTGTTCCTGCTTTAAGAAAGGAGCACCTTCCATGGTCATGGTACCGCAGATATAATCATTTGCTTCAGCGATCTGCTCGTCTGTAAAACCTAATGCTTCCAGTAAGCTCCATTCAAAATCATTGTACTGCTCAGGTGTAAAACCTAAACGCTGTAAACACTCTTCGCCCAAAGCATATTTATTAAATACAAATCCAATTTCAAATGCACTTGCAAGTGATGCTTCAATTTTCTTAATCTCCTCTGCAATAAATCCTCTTTCACTGAGTGATTGCGGATTAACATGAGGAGCACCATTTAAAGAAGCTGCACCTACTGCATATTTTACAATGGCTTCACTTTCTTTTACACTGTATCCCATCTTCGCCAATGCTGCAGGAACTGACTGGTTGATGATTTTGAAATAACCACCACCGCTCAATTTTTTAAACTTCACTAAAGCGAAATCAGGTTCAACACCAGTTGTATCGCAATCCATTACCAGTCCAATTGTTCCTGTTGGAGCAATTACTGTTGTTTGTGCATTTCTATATCCAAACTTCTCTCCCATTTCTACTGCATCATCCCAGCTTTTGCAGGCACTCTTCAGTAAATAATCAGGACAGTACTGTGCTTTAATACCAAGTGGTTTAATGCTTAAACCTGTATATGCATCTTCTGCATCATAAGCAGCAGCACGATGGTTACGCATTACACGTAACATATCTTCAGCGTTCTCTTCGTAGCGTGGAAATGCGCCAAGGAAGGAAGCCATCTCTGCTGATGTTTTATAAGAAATCCCCGTCATGATTGCAGTTAATGCACCTGCAATACCACGGGCTTCTTCACTATCGTAAGGAATACCCATTACCATCAGCATAGAGCCGAGGTTAGCATAACCTAAACCGAGTGTGCGGTAATCGTAAGAAAGCTGGGCAACTTCTTTTGATGGAAACTGAGCCATCAATACAGAGATTTCAAGAACAGCTGTCCACAAACGACATACATATTCAAAACCCTGCACATCGAAAGTTTGTGTTGCTTCATCAAACAAACGGCGAAGGTTTACAGACGCAAGGTTACATGCTGTATTATCGAGGAACATATATTCACTGCATGGGTTCGATGCATTGATGCGTCCGCCCTTTGGTGAAGTATGCCATTCGTTAATTGTTGTATCGTATTGTGTACCGGGATCTGCACAACGCCATGCTGCATATGCAATCTGGTTCCATACTTCCTGTGCTGGAATTTTTTTCATGGTACGGCCATCTGTTCTTGCTTTCAGTTCCCAATCTTCGCCCTTCGCTAATTTGTCGAAGAATTCATTTGGTATACGAACTGAGTTGTTACTGTTTTGTCCGCTTACTGTGCGGTATGCTTCACCTTCATAATCGTTTGAATAACCTGCACTGATCAATGCACCTACTTTCTTTTCTTCTTCCACTTTCCAGTTGATGAAGTCCATGATTTCAGGATGATCTAAATCAAGGCACACCATTTTGGCTGCACGACGGGTTGTACCACCGCTCTTGATTGCACCGGCTGCACGGTCACCAATTTTTAAGAAACTCATTAATCCGCTTGATGTGCCACCGCCACTTAATTTTTCACTTTCACCACGAATGGTAGAGAAGTTAGTACCTACACCAGAACCATATTTAAAGATCCTTGCTTCACGAACCCAGAGATCCATGATACCGCCATCATTCACCAGGTCATCGCTTACACTTAAAATGAAGCAGGCATGTGGCTGAGGGCGTTCGTATGCTGATGTTGATTTCTTTAACTCACCATCATTGGCATCAACAAAGTAATGACCCTGTGGCTTTCCCTTAATGCCGTAGCTTTCATACAGACCTGTATTAAACCACTGCGGGCTGTTTGGAACACATAACTGATTTAAAATGCTGTACACTAATTCTTCATAAAAAACCTGTGCATCTTTTTCAGAAGCAAAGTATCCGTAGCGTTCACCCCATACACGCCAGCAATGGGCCATGCGGTGAGCTACCTGTTTCGAAGATGCTTCTCTTCCCAAAGTACCATCAGGCTGCGGAACACCTGCTTTACGGAAATATTTCTGTGCAAGAATATCTGTTGCAATCTGGCTCCAGTGACTTGGCACTTCCACATTATTCATTTCAAACACCACTTCTCCCGAAGGATTGCGGATAATAGAAGTACGGTAATCATACTCAAATAGGTCGAAGGGTGAAACGCCTTCTTTTGTAAACCGGCGGCCTAACTGAAGCCCCGGAGTTTGTTTCTTTTTGCTGGCCATATTAGAACTGTAAGTTTATTGGTTAGTAAGGTTAAGGAATCGTTAACCGACAGACTACGAAAATATTTTTTAGAGAGGTATGTTCAATACTCTAAATATTAACAGAGTGTGGAAATCGGGGGCAAACTCAATCCTGTACTGTATTTGCATGTGCAAAGCTTGTTTCCACAAAAAAATCCGGGAGAATAGAACAAATTTTCTTGGTTTTTTGATAATATTTCCCATAGCCTTACTGGCATTGAATTTGAAGGCGGGAGCAACCGAAAATGACACTAACGCTGAAACCTAAACGAAGTATTGACGGGTGAATTTCAGAAGGCTGATTTTGGGTAAAAACAACCCTTTTCGGGTGCCCCAAACAAAAACAGGTGAATTTGCAAATCCTCGGACATTTTTTTGCACTTTTGCATGAATCACAGATACTGAATGAAGCATCGCATCTATACTCAATTACTGGAAAAGAAGCAGAAAGGACAGAAATCATTCGCCGTTTTGATTGACCCTGATAAAGTGAACAAAGAATCGGTAGAACAACTGGTGAAATTGTCGGTTGATGCAGCTGTTGATTATTTTTTGGTGGGCGGAAGCCTGGTTATTTCCAACAGGCTGGATGAAGTGGTGCAGCAGATCAAAGCTCTTTGTGATATTCCTGTGATTTTATTCCCCGGCAGTCCTTCCCAGGTTAGTACGTATGCAGATGGGTTGTTATATTTATCTCTTATCTCCGGTCGCAACCCTGAATTATTGATAGGTCAGCATGTCATTTCAGCCCCTTTTGTAAAGCAAAGCGGACTGGAAATAATTTCCACTGGTTATATGGTGGTTGATGGCGGTGCGCCCACAACGGTATCTTATATCAGCAATGCCGCACCTTTACCTGCCGATAAAAATGAAATTGCCATGTGCACGGCTATGGCTGGTGAAATGCTGGGCATGAAAGTCATTTACATGGATGCAGGAAGCGGTGCCAAACGTGCCATTTCTGAAAGTATGATCCAGAGTGTGGCGCAGCAAATTGAAGCGCCGTTAATTGTTGGTGGTGGTATTCTTGACCCTGAAAAGGCTTACCGCAACTGTAAAGCAGGTGCTGATGTAATAGTCATTGGTAATGCCATTGAAAAAGATGCATCTCTGATTAAAGAAATGGCAGCTGC
Source organism: Lacibacter sp. (assembly GCA_040081135.1). Lineage (GTDB taxonomy): Bacteria > Bacteroidota > Bacteroidia > Chitinophagales > Chitinophagaceae > Lacibacter. Next base: position 30,637 of record JBEBHT010000005.1, read on the forward strand.
TATACATAGTGTGCCGGTGAAAATCTAACGCAGGTCTTCAAATTTCACTCTTGTTGGTGAATCTTCTCCCTTGATGATGCTTTTGGCACTCATTGCAATTGATTTAATAATCATCGCCATATTATCCATGTCAAGCGTTTCAACATGATCAGACACTTTATGATAGTTGGGTTCACTGTCCATTTTGGAGGTGGAGATCGTATGTGCCGGTACACCTAATCTTGCAAGTGTAGCATTATCTGAGCGGTAAAATAAATTTTGTGTGGGATAAGGATCGGGATAAAATGTAAACGCAGTTCCTGTAAGATTTTTTTGCAGGATTGTTCCCATATCTGTTTTCTCATATCCGGTGATATAAGCAGAATTCTTTCCCCATTTACTTTCCGTACCAATCATTTCAATATTGAACATTGCAGCTACATTCGCCGGATCAAACTGCCTGGAAAAATATTGTGCACCATATCCACCCGATTCTTCTGCAGTAAATGCAGCAAAAACAATGCTGCGTTCATTGTTTTTAATTTTTGCAAAATATTTCGCCAGCATAATTACAGCGGTTGTTCCTGCTGCATCATCATTGGCGCCGTTGTAAATAGAATCCCCATTGATTGGTTTGCCGGTACCTAAATGATCATAATGACCCGAAAAAATAACATACTCATTTTTCTTACTCTTTCCCGGCAGTATGCCTACTACGTTTGCAAGTTTCTGTTCGGTAATTTCATGTTTTGCTTCTACTGTAAACACAGATGGAGTGGCAGCGGTTAATACAAACACAACAGTGTTCTCAGATTTAAACATTCCCCGTTTGAATGAAGCAAGCCTGCTGAAGTTTTTGGAAAAACTGGTATCAACCAAAACAACATAATTTTTCCCTGAACGGACAAACTTCTGTGCCTCAGAAAAAATATTCTTTCCTGCACTGATCGTTACTTTTTCAAATCCTGATTTTTCATTCACTGAAACTTCTAGTTGAGTTGTAATGACAACAACATTCTTTGCATCAATTTCCTGTCCATCAATTTTGCAGAATGTGCTGATAGGCTTTGCTGATACAACAGAAAACTCCTGCCTGAAACTGCTGCTGTTGCCCCAGGTCTGTAAACCTGCTGCCTTAAATTCAGCTGCAATAAAATCTGCTGCCTTATCAATTTCCGGACTGAAGATTCTTCTGCCCCGCATATCATCTGCTGCCAGCACTCTTTCTATCCGTTCCACTTCTTTTGCATTGATGATGCGGTTCATCTTTTTTTGCGCCAATAAAAAAGAGGTTATTGAAATCAATAACCCCGTAACAAAAATTTTCTTCATGATATAACGATGTTTCAGAATCTTTTTCCTTTTTAAAAAATAAACTGTTGCGTTTTACAAACTCATCATCTCCTTAAACTTCACTGCCTGTCTGCGGCTCACTTCAATCTTGTCACCACCATGAATTTCTAAAAGCAATCCGCCATTGAAATACGGCTCCACTTTTTCAATCATGCGAAGGTTTACAATATGTTTACGGTTGGCACGGAAAAAGATTTTTTCATCCAATCGTTCTTCAAGTGCATTCAGTGATTTTAAAATAAGTGGCTTATTCGGACCGAAAAATACTTTGGCATAATTACCTACACTTTCAAACAAACGGATATCACTCAGCTTCACAAACCAGCAGCGCTCACCATCTTTTACAAATACCTGGTCGTTTTCACTGAGCATACTGCGGTTGGTAGAAACAGGTTCGCCATCAACAGTTTCCCTTTCATCTTCTTCCAGTTTATGTAACGCATCAGCCAATCGTTTTGGTTCAATGGGCTTCAACAAATAATCAAGTGCATTCACTTCAAATGCACGCAATGCATATTCATCATACGCTGTTGTAAAAATTACTTCAGGGGTGCGATCCAGTTCACTCAGCAAATCAAAACCGGTTTTACCTGGCATTTGTATATCCAGGAAAATCAGGTCAGGATTCAGCGCTGCGATTTTCTGTAACCCTTCATCTACATTCGATGCTTCATCAATCACCTCTATTTCAGGAAATTCAGTGAGTAACTTTTTCAGTTCATTTCTTGCCAATCGT
>JBEBHT010000191.1:0-7871 GCA_040081135.1 Lacibacter sp.
ATAAGTTACAGAAAAGAACGGATTTTCTTACTTAACGCTGCACGACAGAAGATGATTGTGTGGATTATTTTCTTCTGATGAGATAAAGCACCCAGGTAAAGCTCAGCAGCAGACACATACCCACCAGCTGATGCAGTTGTGCCACCCATTCAAACAGTCCCCATTCGTTGGGAATAATTTTGGTAGATGCCAGCACTGAAACAATACCCAGTATAACCTGCAGCAATACCAATGCAAGAGGAATAAACCTTGTAACCTGGAACAGATCTGACCCTTTTACTTTCGATGTGCGGAAGTACCAGATCACAATTAGTATACTCAGCAGGTAAGCCAGGCCACGGTGAAAAAAATGAATATTGATTTTGTTTTCAATAAAATTGATGAGCCAGGGAGAATCTTTAAATAACGCAGCAGGGATCCATTCGTTATTAATCAATGGCCATGTGGCTGCTGCGGTTGCCGCTTTATGTCCGGCCATTAAAGCACCAAACAATAATTGCACAATCAGCAATACAAGTAATGTAATGGTAAAGTTGAAGGCGCCTGCATGTTTAGTGATTTGTTCTTTTTTTACTTTTAACTGCAGCACAAACCAAAACGTATAAGAAAGCAATGCCATTGCAAGTATGAAATGTAAAGCAAGTCTTGTTGGTTTTACATATACAGCATCCCCCACTAATCCGCTTGCAACCATAATCCAGCCAACAGCTCCCTGCAAAGCACCAAGCAAAAACAGAATGATCAAAGGCTTTACCATTTCCTGTTTAAACGATTTTCGTACAAGAAAATAAACAAAGCCCACAGCAAATACCATCCCCATCACTCTTGCCCATAAACGGTGAAACCATTCCCAGAAAAAAATAAATTTAAAATCACCCAGGTTAAAATCAGTATTAAGCAGTTTAAACTGTGGAGTGGTTTTGTATTTATCAAATTCCTGTAACCAGGCTGTTTCATTTAGTGGAGGTAAACTGCCGGTAACAACATCCCATTCTGTAATAGATAAACCGGAGCCGGTTAAACGTGTAATGCCACCCAGCAGAATTTGAATGATGAGCATAAAAACACCAAAGAGTAACCAGTTGCTGACGGCTTTGTGGGAAGAGGAAGTTTGCATCATAACGCATGCAAAGGTAGGAGAGGAATGATTTCAGATTCCTCTCCTTTTGTAATTAATCAGGCAGTGGCCAAACTGAGCAGTTTGCTGGTTTCGGCTTCACATGCTTTCCATAATTTATAACCTCCTGAAAGGTTCGATACTCTTTTCAATCCGTTTTGTTTCAAAATACGCTGGGATAAGTAACCTCTTAAACCTGCTTCGCAGTACAGTCGTATGTTTTTATCTTTTGGAAATTCATCCAGCCTGTTCCTGATTTCATCAAGAGGAATATTAATAGCCGAACCAATACTTCCCTTTTCAAATTCCGGTTTTGTACGCACATCAATCACTATGTCATCCTGATCAAAGTTTTCAAACTCATTCCAGTAAAATATTTTCAAACGGTTCAGCAGCAGATTTTCTGCCACAAAACCAGCCATATTTACTGGGTCTTTTGCTGATGAATAAGGAGGTGCATACGCATGTTCAAATTCAATGAGCTCATAAATTGTTTTGCCCTGCTTAATAAATGATGACATAATATCAAGACGCTTATCAACCCCATCATATCCTGCAATCTGTGCACTGAGCAAACGTCCATCTTTTGGTGTAAATGCAATTTGAAAGGTCATTTGTTTTGCTCCCGGATAATATGCTGCATGTGATCCGCTGTGAATAGTTGAAACAACATGATCAATATTGGCAGTCTTTAAATGCTTCGATGCTGTACCTGCTGTGCCAACAGTCATATCAAATACTTTTACAATTGCTGTATTAATAGAGCCTTTATAAGACTGTACATTTCCCTCCACAATATTATTTGCACAGATACGTCCCTGCTTATTGGCTGGTCCTGCGAGGTAAGTGATCATTGATTGATGAGTGATAGGATTTTCAAATTCAATCGCATCACCAACTGCATAAATATCAGGGTCGGAGGTTTGTAAAAACTCATTCACCCAGATTCCTCTTGCAGTACCGATTTTTAAACCTGCCTGTACAGCAAGTCTTGTATCAGGGCGCACACCAATGGAAAGAATCACCATATCAGCAGTTAACACTTCACCATTATTTAAAGAAACTTCTATCTGCTCACCAACTTTTGAAAAACCAGTAACGGCTGTATTTAATCGCAGATCAACTCCTTTGCTGCGGATATGCTGCTGAACAATGGCAGCAACAGGATAATCAACAGGTGCCATTACCTGGTTGATCATTTCAATAATGGTTACTTCCAAACCAAGGTCACGGAAATTTTCTGCCATTTCCAAACCAATAAATCCTGCCCCAATTACTATGGCTTTTTTCACTTGCTTTTTCTGCACATGTGCTTTGATGAAGTCTGTGTCTTTTACATTTCTTAAAGTAAAAATTCCATCGCTGTTAATACCCGGCAACGGTGGGCGAACAGGTTCTGCACCGGGAGAGAGAACTAATTTATCATAAGTCTCTTTATAAATTTTTCCTGTTGATTTTTCAACAGCAGTAACTGTTTTGTTTGCAGGATCAATGGCTGTTACTTCAGTAGTTACACGAACATCAATATTGAAACGCTGATTAAATGCTGCAGCGGTTTGCACAAACAATTTATTCCTGTCTTTAATTACGTCACCTATATAATAAGGCAGTCCGCAGTTAGCATAGGAAATATATTCTCCTTTCTCAAAAATGATAATCTCTGCATGCTCATCGAGTCTTCTTAATCTTGCCGCTGTGCTGGCTCCGCCTGCAACAGCACCTACTATTATATACTTCATTGAACTTGATTATTACTTATGCTGATTTTTTTATCAGGAACAAAAGTAGAGCAGGTAAAACTTGGAATGTGTGACTTTAATCATACAGAAACCTGTTCTTAAAAAGGCTGGTAACATTGAAAAAAAACAGCAATGTTAGAGCGTGAATATCAGAGATACGGTGACATAAATCACATAACATCAACTAATTAAGAAAATCTTTGCAGTTTATTTTTTTTAATGACAAGAGTCATAAATGCTTTGTAGTTACATCATCAAAAAATGAACTTTTCCGTTTGAGTTTTGTGATGTTATCAATCATACAAAAAAACAGCAAATGAAAAATCTTGTTATACTCGGAGCCGGCACAGCAGGTACCATGATGGCAAATCACTTACACAATGAGTTGAAACAACCCGATTGGCATATTACTATTGTTGACGAAAGGGAAGAACATCATTATCAACCCGGCTATCTTTTTCTTCCGTTTGATATTTATACTCCGGAAGACATCATTAAAACAATTGAAGAGTTTATACCGAAAGATGTGGAACTGATCAAACAAAAGATCAACCGCATTGTACCGGCTGAAAATAAAATTGAGTTAAACAGTGGAAAGGAATTAAACTATGACATACTGATCGTTGCTACAGGTGCTAAGATTGCTCCTGAAGAAACAGAAGGTATGCAGGGTGAAGAATGGCAGAAATCTGTATTTGATTTTTATACGTTTGAAGGTTCATTGGCTTTGCGTAATAAATTAAGAGACTGGCAGGGTGGTAAACTTGTAGTACATATTACAGAGATGCCGATCAAATGCCCTGTTGCACCACTGGAATTTGCATTCCTCGCCGATTCGTTTTTCAAACATAAACATATGCGTGAGAAAGTGGAAATCACTTATGTTACTCCATTAAGCGGAGCCTTTACAAAACCAAAAGCAACAGCGGCTCTTGAGCATTTACTGCATGAAAAAGGAATCAATATTGAAAGTGATTTTGCCATTGAACATGTAGATAATGAAAATAAAAAAATTGTTGATTACGGTGGAAGGGAAATCCCTTTTGACATTCTTGTAACCGTTCCTACCAATAAAGGCGATGAATTAATGGAACGTTCAGGAATGGGCGATGATCTGAACTATGTGCCAACACATAAAGCAACTCTGCAATCGAAAGAGTATGCCAATATTTTTGTTCTGGGTGATGCCAGCAATATACCTGCTTCCAAGGCTGGATCAGTTGCTCACTTTGAAGCAGAGATCTTAACAGAAAATATTTTACGCTATGTAAAAGGCGAACCGTTGAAAGAAGAATTCGACGGGCATGCCAACTGCTTTATTGAAACAGGCGGAGGCAAAGCATTGCTCATCGACTTCAACTATACACATGAACCGGTTGAAGGAAGTTTTCCGTTTGCAGGAATCGGTCCACTGCGATTGTTGAAAGAAAGCAGGATGAATCATATGGGTAAACTCGCCTTCCGCTGGATTTACTGGAATGTATTACTGAAAGGAACACATATACCGTTTGTTTCAGCAACCATGAGTGAAAGCGGCAAACATTATAATTAAACAAATCAATCAATCAATAAAATAAACGTTATGGAAAAAACAATTGCAGGTAAAACAATTACCGTAAACGAAGAAGGTTACTTAACTGATTTCAGCCAATGGGATGAAAAAGTTGGCGAAGAATTAGCTGCAGAAGCAAATATCAGCTTAACCCCAAGACATTGGGAAGTAGTAAAGTATTTACAAAACGAACAGAAGAACCAGGTAGCACTGAGCATCAGGCGCATTGGTAAAAGCGGTTTGGTGGACATTAAAGAATTTTATGCGTTGTTCCCTAATGCTCCATTAAAAACGGCTACTAAAATTGCAGGAATTCCTAAACCGGCCAGTTGCATTTAATCAAATAAAAATTTTCACTCATGAACGAAAATAAAGGCGCCATAAAAAAGATGATGATCATCTTATCAAAGGCAAGTATCGAAAATGTATATGCAGCATTTGTATTGGCAAACGGTGCTCGCATGGAAGGTATTGAATCAGAAATCTTCTTTACTTTTTTTGGACTGGAAGCAGTACATAAAAAGAGAATGGATAGTCTGCATGTAGCAACAGTAGGCAACCCGGCAATGCATATTCCAACAATGTTGGGAGGTTTACCCGGCATGGAAGCTTTTGCAACCTCAATGATGAAAAAGGAAATGGAAAAAGTGGATATGCCTGAAATTCCGGAGTTCCTGGATATTATGTCTGCCTCAGGTGTAAAAATGTGGGCCTGTAAGCTTGCTTTTGATATGTTCCACTACAAGAAGGAAGATTTATACGAAGGCGTGAATGATATTATAACAGTTGGAGATTTCTATAAGAAAAGCGAAGGGGAAGGCGTTCACATGCTGTTTATATAAAGCATTCATTCAGTTCCCTTATTGAAGAATAATTGGTGCAGCTCAGGTTTAAACCTCTGCTGCACGTAAGAAAAAGCATTCATTGATTTGATCAGTGAATGCTTCTTTATTTTAATTACCTGCTTTAATATAACTCCAGCCTTCTTCCTGTTTTGTTGCCAGTTCTAGAACAGCCACAGGCACAACCACTGCTTCAGGAATAACTCTTGACAGATCAATATTTCTTCCTTTCAGTGAATTATTGCAAACACGGAACAGCACCCCTTTTTTATGCAGGGCAATGATCTGTTCTTTAAAGTAGCCGGTATCTTTCAGCATGGCATAAACTGCATTGCCATGAAAAACCACTTCTATTTTTGCATCCGGTGCTGCGGTAATTACATTGTTCAGCTGTTTATACAAACCTCTTTGCATGGCCGTGTCTTCCTTTGCCATATCCCAAACAATTTTATGCTGGGCCTTTAATGAAGTAACACTAAGAAACGTAACAGCAAGCAAAAAAAGAATTCGGGAAGTTTTCATTTTTTTGTTTGAAAATACGAACTGTCCGCTCAATGTTTGTTTTTTTCTCTGTATTCTTTTATCGGGCCGAAGGGGCCAAGTTTGTGCTGCTGCTCACTAAATGAATCAGTATAAGGACCGAAAGGATGATCAATTGGTTTCTTAGAAATATCGGGCCAGTCTTTGCTGAGATTCATTGCTGACCTTGTTTGCGAATTTACAAATGCCGCCACATCCCAGGCTTCTTCGTTACTCAATTGCGGTGAATGATAATCAGCTTCAAAAGGCATATTGTTTTTTACATAACCTGCAAATCTTGATAACCGGAATAAACCTGCTCCTGTATTATAACTATGCTTTCCCCATAAGGGAGGATACTGGTAAGAACGCCCATCTTTATTCATTACTCCCTGTCCATCTGTTCCATGACAGCGTTGACATTTTTGCTCAAAAACAGTTTTTCCTTTTATCGGATCGGCTGCACGTTCAAGATATGGAAGCTCCTCAGTTCCCGAACCCTTTGGTTTCATTCCTTTCGGCACTTCTTCACCCAGCCATTTAATATATGCATAGATGGCCTGCATTTCTTTGGAGGATGTATCTAATGCTTTACCATTTAAACTCCGCTCAATACAATCATTCACTCTTTTATAGATAGTTTCAATTGATCCGGAACGATCTCTGAATTTTGGGTAAGTTGAAAACACTGCGCTATAATTATTCCCCCAAGGTTTTGTGCCTGCACTGAGATGACAGTTCTGGCAATTCATACCATTGCTTATTTGCATTACGGATCCTTTCGGGCCGAGGTATGTTGATGTATTGGCTATGAGCTCATGACCATACCAGATGAGCTTGCCATCTTTTCTTGTATAGTAAGGAATTTCACTGGCAGGTGCGCCTACCCAGGTTGTTTTATAAACAGATGAATCAACTGTTGTTTTATCTGCATCAGTTTCTGAACAACTGAATTGTGAAACTGCAATAAACAAAACGGCAGCTAATGATAAAAGGATGGTTCTGTCATAAAACATGAAAACAACAGCGTTTTAATGCGGCAACTTCTCCCTGAACTTTCCATAAACCAGGGTACCTGCAACAGCACTAAGCAAAGTAATAAAAATTACTGTAGCACCTGTGCCGATTTGGGCAAATAATGGTCCGGGGCACGCACCGGTTATTGCCCAGCCAAGACCAAACAGTAAACCGCCATAAACCTGTCCTTTATTAAATTTTTTTGTGACGAAAACAATCGGTTCGCCGTAAATAGTTTTGATCTTGAATTTCTTAATGATGAAAACAGAAATCAATCCAACAACAACTGCTGAACCAATAACACCATACATGTGAAAACTCTGCAGCTTAAACATTTCCTGTATACGAAACCAGGAAATAATTTCAGCTTTCACAAACACAATTCCAAACAGCACACCAACAAAGGCGTATTTAAAATTATACCACCATGGATGCTTTAATGCAGATTCATTTACACAAACTGCATCAAGCGAACGCATTTCAAAATCTGTATCCGCAGCAAGTAAGTCAAGATGCTTTTTTTCTGCACTCTGTTCTGATTTGATTGATTTTGTTTCCATGGCTGTAATCAGAGAGTTAAAATGAATGGTAAAATAAGATTGGCCATAATGAATCCGCCAATCATAAAACAAATGGTAGCCACAAGAGATGGCCATTGCAGGTTAGATAAGCCCATGATTGAGTGGCCACTGGTGCAACCCCCGGCGTAACGTGTTCCAAACCCAACAAGGAAACCGCCGCCAACTATCAGGAGCAATCCTTTTACTGAGAATAGTACTTCCCAATTAAATAGTTGTGCAGGAACCATTCCGTTAAAATCAGTAATACCGTATTGATTCAGTTCGGTAACAAGCGCTGGATTAACTACAACAGGGTTGGGGTTTTGCAAAAGCCATGCTGCAATAAAACCTCCGAGCATAATTCCCGCAACAAAAAAAAGGTTCCAGGCTTCTTTTTTCCAGTCGTAGCTGAAGTAAGGAATTTTGGTTGGTAAACAGGCAGCACAGATATGCCGCAGTGAAGAGGAGATGCCGAAAGTTTTGTTCCCAATCAGCAATAGGGTTGGCACAGTTAAACCGATTAAT
>JBEBHT010000192.1:0-7867 GCA_040081135.1 Lacibacter sp.
CCTGGAAGATCCTGATAAAATATTGCTCACATATTCGCATATACTTCCCAATTTTTTGTACCGCTCCATTTTTTCAATGGATACTGTTTCGGTTTAAAATCTTTCTGTTTTCTGCTTAAAATCAGATATTTTTAGAAGATAAAACATCCTGTATGATTCGTTCAGTGCGCAATGCTTTTAATCAAAATTTTACAGCAGAAAAGTACCAGGCATTTCTGAAAGACCTTGACAGCCTGCATCCGGGTGACATTGAGTTTCGTGTTTGTGAAACACCGGTTTTTGTAGACAAAGGATTTACAAAGAAATTAATTGATGCCTGCGAAAGCATTGTGGATGTGATCTGCGATCCGAAGTTTATTGAGTTAACCGAGAATGCAATACCTCCGGGAGAGAAAGTTCCGAATGAGAATAAGATATCGCACATGATTTCATTTGATTTTGGAGTATGTATAAATGACAAAGGAGAACTTGAGCCGCAGTTGATTGAAATGCAGGGATTCCCAACCTTATATGGTTTCCAGGTTTATTATCCGGAAGTGATTGAGAAACATTTTTCAATTCCTTCTAACTACAGCCATTACCTCAATGGATATAACCGGCAAACATATATTGAAATGCTACGCAAATTGATTGTTGGTGATCTGCCGGTTGAGAATGTAATACTGCTTGAAATAAAACCAGAGATACAAAAAACAAGAATTGATTTTTCCTGTACCAAAGATTATACAGGCATTGAAGTGGTTTGTATAACCAAACTGATTCAGGAAGGTAAGAAACTCTATTACATGAAAGATGGGAAGAAGACAGAAGTAAAACGCATTTATAACCGCATCATCTTTGATGACCTCAATGCCAATAAAGAATCGCTGGGTGATGTTGTAGATATTACACAGGATCTGGATGTAGAATGGATACCGCATCCCAACTGGTTTTACCGCATCAGCAAATACACTTTGCCCTTTATTGATCATCCCTATGTGCCGCAAACATTCTTTTTAAATGAAGTAAAAGAATTACCGGATGGCTTGGAAAACTATGTACTGAAGCCATTGTTTTCTTTTGCTGGACAGGGAGTAAAAATTGATATTACACAGGAAGATATTGATTCAATTACAGATCCTCAGAATTTTATTCTTCAGCGAAAAGTAAAATATGCTGATGTTATTGAAACACCTGATATTCCTGCTAAAGTAGAAATACGAATGATGTATGTGTGGCTGGAAGGCGATGCAAGACCTCATCTTGCTACCAATCTTGCACGAATGAGTAAAGGAAAAATGATTGGTGTGCGTTATAATAAAGATAAAGAGTGGGTAGGGGGAACAGTAGCATATTTTGAACAATAAAAAACGCTGCAACCGTAAGTCAGTTGCAGCGTTCATTTTTTACTTTAATTATACTCCTGCCAGAAATTGTCCTCCAATATAATCAACCACACTTTCTAAACTCTTCGTTTCCTCGTATACTTTTAATTGTCTGTCGGCACCCGTTCCCTGTTCCATCATTTTAGGAATATAATTCAATGCATGACGGCAACCCAAATCATCAACCACATCATCAACAAAGTCAAGTAACTCATAAATGAGCGCCCTTGTGTTGGTTTCTTCTTCTTTACCAAAGTCAATCATGTAACCATCAATGCCGTAACGGCTGGCACGCCATTTATTTTCATTAATCAATGCACGCTGGTATTGAATGAAATTTAGATTCTTGTTTCTGAGTTTGTAAAGCTTTGCAACAATAGCCTGGAATAAAGCCGTAATAGCAGTTGTTTCCATTACAGTCATCGGTACATCACAGATACGGAACTCAATCGTATTAAAGAAAGGGTGAACACGCAGATCCCACCAAATCTTTTTTGCATTGTCAATACAATTGGTTTTAATAAGCAATGAAACATAATTATCATACGCTTCAATACTGTCAAAATATTCCGGAATACCTGTACGTGGAAATTTATCAAATACTTTTGTGCGGAAAGATCTATAACCTGTCATTCGCCCAACCCAGAAAGGTGAATTGGTGCTGAGTGCAAACACATGCGGCAAAAAATAACGGGCAGAATTGGCCAGGTGAATAGCCATCTTCCTGTTTTCCATTCCAACATGTACATGCAATCCAAAAATGAGATTACTTCTTGCAGCTTCCTGCAGTTCATTTACAATCTGGTTGTAACGCACATGATCAGTGATTAGCTGATCCCGCCAATGGCTGAATGGATGAGTTCCGCTTGCACCAACAGCAAGTCCAAGGTCGCCGGCAATACCGCTGATGGTTTTTCGCAGTAAAGAAACATCTGCAAAAGCTTCATCAATGTCCTTGCAAATGTCAGTGCCAACTTCCACAACAGCCTGGTGCATTTCAGCTTTTACTTTATCCCTGATCACTTTCTGACCTTCGATTACAATTTTCTGCTCATGGCTTTTTAGCTCCCTTGTCTCAGGATCAAACACCATGTATTCTTCTTCAACGCCTAATGTAAATTGGTTGTAATTGATTGCGCTCATATCTATTCGTTATTTAGAAATATATCGCTGAGGTTAACAGCTAATCCTTCAACTGCTTTTGAATAAATGATGTCATCGGTTGCATACAACCGGGCTCCTTCAAATTTTCCTGATATGTTTAGTACCAACACGGCAACATTTTCTTCAACCGGGTTAACAATCCAGTATTCTTTTACACCGGCCTCTTCGTATTCTTCGTATTTTAACCTGATCTCTTTTTTTGAATTACCTGGCGAAAGAATTTCAATTACAAGATCCGGGGCTCCAATACACCCTTTGTCATCGAGTTTTGCTGCATCGCAGATTACACATACATCCGGCAGTACTACTGTAATAATTTCTTCATTTGTTGATTTGCTTTTGCGGGGTAACCGTACATCGAAAGGAGCATTGTATGCTTTACAGGTTTTGTTTTTTAAAAATGATGTGAGACAATACATCAATTCTCTTGATACATCCTGATGTTTTCTGTTGGGAGCAGTCATTTTCATGATCCTGCCTTTTATAAGTTCAACCCGTTCTTCAAATTTCCACTTTAAATAATCGGCATACGAATATTCAAGCGAAGAATCAGGCTCTTCAACTAACATAAATTCATTTTTTTCAGGATTGTATTCCGTAAACATACCTGTCAACATAATTAATAAAGAGGAATTTTATTGGCCCCACGTTTTATATATTCACCCCAGGTTAAATTATCTGCTCCGTCTTTCTGCTCTAATGCACGTTCAATGGCATAATTCGCTGCAGCTTCAACCACCCAGTCAAAATTCTCCTGTCCAACACTGGGAAGATCTGCATCGGGGGCAGGGTTACAAAAATCAATGGCATAAGGAACACCGTCACGTAAGGCTAATTCAACTGTATTAAAATCATAACCGAGATAATTGTTAATGCGCAAAACAATATCAGTCATCATTTTCAATTTTTCTGCTGATGGCTGAAAATCGGCTACATAACGGAGATGATGCGGATTGCGTGGCTCATAACTCATAATGCGTACATGCTTGCGGCCAATGCAGTAACAGCGGTAGTATTCTTCAAATACAATTTCTTCCTGCAACAGCATTACAAGCTGAGCTGTTTCAGCATGCTTTTCAAAGAAATCCTGTGCGTCGTTCAGCTTATATACATTCTTCCATCCGCCGCCGGCATAAGGTTTCATGTATGCGGGGAAGCCGATATAATTAAACATTCCTTCCCAATCCATGGGATAGGCCAGATTGCTGAATGACTCATCGCCGGTATCATCGGGTCTGTCTTTTGAAGGAAGAATGACTGTTTTAGGAACGGGCACATCAATTTTAGTAGCCAGGCAGTTGTTGAAAAATTTATCATCGGCACTCCACCAGAAGGGATTGTTGATGACTGCAGTTCCTGTAAGAGCTTCATTTTTTAAATAAGCACGGTAATGCGGAACATCCTGCGAAATACGATCGATAATAACAGCATAGCCATTGTTTACACCCTGCACCACTTTATCGATGCGGACAGGCTCAGCTATAATACCTTCAATTTTTTTACTGTTAACTCTTTCAACAAAAGCCGTCGGGAAAGTGCGTTCCTTGCCGTGGAGTATACCTATCTTCTTCATAATAGTTTGTTTTTGGTCAGTTAATAAATGAAGTGCGCTGAAACAGAGGGTTCCTTTTATTCCTTCAATATAGTACACAATTTTGTAACATTTACAAAGGGTCTGAAAAATATTTTAATTCATATTCCCTATTTTTGAATGTATGCATAAGGAAAAACCGCAGAGTATCCTGGTTGAAGAAACGGAACTGAGCTCTGCCTATCTGGAACGGGATGTAAAAATTGATTTCTATCTGCCCACGCATGTGAAGCATCCTGAGAAAATGAGTTTACTGCTGATAAATGATGGACAGGATCTTCCAAAGATGCCTTTTGATGCGATACTGAGTGATCTTTACTATTACGAGGATATTGAACCGATACTCTGTGTTGGAATTCATTGCGGACCCGATCGGAAAATGGAGTATGGGATAGCAAGCCAGGCTGATTATTTGGGACGAGGTGCAAAAGCAGGAGAGTATACGAGTTTCATTTTTGAAGAATTACTTCCTTTTATCAAAACAAAATATCATGTGCCCCATTTTAAAGAAAAAGCTTTTGCAGGTTTTTCATTAGGTGGTTTGATGGCGATGGATATTGTGTGGAATCATCCGGAAGAATTCAGTACAACTGGAATTTTTTCAGGCTCCTTATGGTGGCGCCAAAAAGCATATGAAGACGGATATACAGATGAAGCTGACCGCATCATGCACAACCTGGTAAAGAAAGGTGAAGCCGCTCCATGGCTTAAGTTTTTTATTCAGGCAGGATTACTGGATGAAAAGAAAGACAGAAATAATAACGGCATTATTGATTCAATAGATGACGCATTGGATTTAATTTCAGAGTTAAAGAAGAGAGGGTACGATAACCATGCTGTGAAGTATCTTGAACTGGAAGATGGAACACATGATGTACCTACATGGGCAAAAGCATTTCCTGTTTTTTTGAAATGGGGATGGGCCGTGTCTCACAAGTAGGAGGTATAGAATCAGGTAGATAGTACAAAAAAAGGCTGCAAGATATTGCAGCCTTTTTTTGTACTCAGGTTTAAATTAAAAATTGTAACGAAGTGTAACCTGACCTCTCCATCTGGTAGAATTGTAAGCACCAGCCTGAAGATCAAGAATATCATTTGCTTTCCTTCCTGTAATATTTCTATAAGTCATATTTGGTTTCAATTGACCGTTAACCAAAGTTGAACTATAGTTGCTTGATTCAACACTAATTAAACTGTACTGATCAACACCTGGTGTACGATAAATACGCCCCCATGTTCTATTTATAAAATTAGTGAAGTTGAACATATCAAAAATGACAGAAAATTTATTATTGATACTTCCGGTTTTAATAACGAAATCCTGTTGAATTCTTGCATCTATAATATGACTGAAAGGTAAAACCGCACCATTCCTTTCTGCAAACTGCCCTCTTCTTGTTTTGAGGTATTTGTCATTATTAATATATGCATCTAAAGAGTTCCATTGGTCCTGAACAGAGTAAGTTATACCACCTGATGTATATGGTACAGCCATTCTTTGCCAATCAGCTAAATCTCTTGGAACATAAATCAGATCATTTGATTCAGTTGCTGAACCATTTTGATCAAAAATTAAACTGCGGGAATTAACATAAGAATATGGCGAACCCGATTGTCCATTATAGAACAAAGTGATTGTTGTGGCAAATTTATTTTTCAGGTAAGAGACTTTTTTGGAAACATAAACATTAATTCTGTGAAGCTGGGCAAAATCACTTCTGCTTAATTGCAGATCACTTCGTCCAGTTGAAGTTTCCATAAATCTCCATTGGCTGTTATTTTGGCTGCTTGTACCATCAAAAATGCTGTATGAGTCACCATAAGAATAGGTAGCATTAAAAGCCCATCCCTTTGCAAAAGCCTTGTCAATTGCTACTGATAAGTTGTAGGAGAACCCCTTTTTGCCTTTAGCATTCGAAATAAGGAAAATGCCAGTTGAGTATGGATTTTGCAAACCAGCAAGAGTACCATTCATATCAATTCTGTTATAACTGGTGCTAGTGGAGAGGTATGTAGTTTGGCCAAGAATGTTTTGCAATCCTTTGTAACCAAAAACGTTTTTATACACAACTTCATTGATATTTTTCTGATATAAGGCATCAAATTGTAAATTCCAGCCATTACCTAAATCTTTTTCTAGCCCAAGTGATGCTTTCAACACTTTAGGCAGTTTAAAATCTGGTACGATCATATCAATTTGCCCGCTTGGTTTTGCGACTGTTACACCAAGTTGAGTAGCTGTATATTGTTGATATGGATCAGGTCTGAAATTAAAGCTTGCTAAAGCATTGATTTGTGAAGCATTCAGTGAAATACCTCCAACATTTACACCGGTATTGTTATATGCACCACCTGGCCATACAAGAGGAACTCTGCCAGTAAACAGGCCAACACCACCCTTGATTTTTAGTTTTTCCTTTCTGATATTATAGGTAAAACCAAGTCGGGGAGAGACACTTATTTGTGTATTTGGTTTTACACCTGATCTTGCGCCTTCCATATCCCAGTACTGACTGATTTGTGGAACAGCATATTTATTAAAGAAGGTATCAACATTTGGAGTAGTTAAAAATTCAAAATTGTCTACCCTTACTCCATAATTAAGTTGAAAGTCGTTCGTTACATCCCATTGATCACCTACAAAAGCGCCTAAACGGAGGGTATTGAATTTTGCTCCTGCAGCACTGCCATCACCTGTTTTATCATCCACTAATGAAAATGAACGGTTATATGCAGATGGTTTAATATCATCAATCCAATGCTGAACAAATAAATAGGTATATGAACCATAGTTCTGACGAATAAACAGGTTATATGACTTGCTGTACTCCAGATCTACTCCTGCTTTTAACTGATGTCCTTTACCAAGATTCACTTTAAATTCATCGAAGAATGCAAGATTATTTTGTTTTAATTGGTTACCAGTAGAAAATTCTTCTGTACCAAATTGATATCGTGTACCAGATGATGAATTTAGAATTAATCTTGGAAAATCTTTTCCAAGAGCGTCTCTATCATCAAAAACATTTGTATAGGTTAATAATGCTTTGTTTGAGATTTTGTTAGTGAAGTTTGATAATAACTCAATTGAAGCTGAATTAGTAATGTTTGGCTGCAAATAGCCTCCATTGAAGAAGTTAATTGTACTGGAATTACTTGCAGTTGTTAAAGACCTCTTTGTATTTGTATATCTGTAAGAAGCATTTAATTTATGTTTACTGCCAAGGTTGAATGTAAATTTTGCAGCTAACTTATTACTTTGCACCAGATCAGGTATATTTTCCCAGGCACCTGGATCATATCCCAAAGTTTTTAGTTTAGTTAAAATCCTGGTTATAGTATCCCTGAAAGTAGGATTTATAAATGTATTTGCATCGAAAGGTTGAGGTCTTTCGTCGTCTTGCCTTTCATAACTGATAAAATAAAAAGCTTTGTTTTTAATGAAAGCTCCGCCAAGGGTAGCCCCAAAGGTTTTTGCATTAAAGTCGGGAACTTTTTTTGCAACAGATTTATCACCTGTTGGTGTTTTAGCAGCCATGTTCTGATTCCTGAAAATGTAATATGCCGACCCACTCATTTTATTTGTACCACTTTTTGTTGTAGCATTTATCGAACCTCCGGTAAAGTTTCCTAATGCAACGTCAAAAGGCGACACACCAACCTGAAAGGCGTCAATTGCGTCAATACTTATGGGTGGTGAGCCGGTTTGGCCTCCGTTTGTTCCTGATTCACTTAGCCCAAAGATGTC
>JBEBHT010000193.1:0-7854 GCA_040081135.1 Lacibacter sp.
AGCCATTTATGGAGTGAAAGGTGGAAATGGTGTTATAGTTGTAACAACCAAGTCGGGCAGAAAGAATCAAAAAACAGAAATAACCATCAGCAGTAATTATGGTGTACAGGAAGTAATGAACACCATTGGTGTATTAAATGCTACTGAATATGGAGCCATCATTAATGAAGGTAGTACTGTAGCAGGTGGAAATGTTATTTTCCCTGATCTATCAGTTTTAGGAGTTGGTGTTGACTGGCAGAAACAAATTTTCAAAAAGGCAACACTGCAATCGCATAATATAACTGCCCGTGGCGGTGGCGATAGAATGTCTTATTTCCTTTCCGGTGGTTACCTGAACCAGGGAGGAATTGTAGGTGGAAATGATAAATCTAAATTCGACAGGGGAAACTTTACTGCCAACCTGAATTTCGATCTTTCCCGTAAATTAAAATTCATTGTTAATACAACCGGAGTTATCCTGAATTCAAAAGGAGTACAGGAAAATTCATTTAACAGCGTTATCGGCAGCGCATTGAATTTTGATCCAACTGTACCTGTTTATAATACAACACCGAATACAGTAGGTAAATATGGATACAGCAACCTGTTGTTGTCAGAAATATTTAATCCGCTTACAAAGCTGGATAACACGTATAATAAAAACATCGGTACAAAACTGTACGGCAAGTTTGAACTGCAGTATGATGTACTGAAAAATCTGAAACTCACAACACGTTTTGGTTATACAAAATATGACGGTAATTCCAAGAGCTTTACGCCGCTCGTATTTTATGGCCCTCAGAACGTAGAAAATACATTAAATGCTGACGGAAGCACTGTGTATACATTTTTCACTGATGGTAGCAGGAACTATAAGCATAATAAAGTATCGCATGATAAAACCAGCAACTTTAATTATACCTGGGAAACTTTCGCCAACTACAATTTCAAAATTAAAGAGCACCATAATTTTGAAACAGTTCTTGGTTTTTCTGTAGGTAGAACTTCTGGTAATGCAGCCGGGGCAAGCAGAGAGGATGTTTCGTTCAATTCATGGGAGTTTGCAAACTTCAGTGACGGTGCCACAGGAAGTAATACATCTAATAATCCAAATGCGCTCAGTGGTTATTATTACCAGTACTTCAGAAGAAATCTTTCTTACTTCGGCCGTATCAATTATGATTACAATGAAAAATATTTAGCATCTTTTACTGCACGCCGTGATGGTTCTTATGCGTTTGGTACTGATAATAAATTTGCCAACTTCTTTTCCGGTTCATTGGGCTGGGTAGCTTCCAATGAAGATTTCTTCCATTCTGATTTTATTGATTACTTAAAAATCAGGGGAAGCTATGGTTCTATCGGAAACGAGAATGTAAACCCTCAGTTTGTAAGTATTGTAACAGGAGGGGTAAACACAGGATACGGGCCAACAGCGAACAGCAATGGCTATACATTTGGTGATGTATTTTATCCGGGTGCTACAGTAGGGTCTGCCGCCAACAATGCGTTGCGTTGGGAAAAACAATTGCAGGCAAATGCCGGTTTTGATATGACCTTCTATAAAAAGAAATTCTCTATATCAGCTGATTACTTCCAGAAGAAAGTGGATGGTTTGTTATTTACACCCTCTGCATCTTTATATCTTGGTACAGTTCCTATTCCTACTGCCAATATCGGTTCAACAAAAAGCAGTGGTGTTGATCTCTCCCTGAATTATAATGAAGTAATCGGTAAAGATTTCAGACTGACTACCGGTCTAACATTCACTACTTCAAAAAATGAAGTAACCGCAACAAACAGCGATGGTACAGCGAAAATTTTCGGTGGCGGGTATTTTAATGGTCAGTCACAAACAGTAACTGTTTTTGAAAAGGGCTTTACACCGGGTTATTTTTATGGATATAAAACAGATGGCTTATTCCAAAATGCCGCAGATCTTACCAAAGGTGCAACACAATCAAGTGCCAAACCCGGTGATATCCGTTTTGTGGATGTAAATAACGACGGAGTTATTAATGCACTGGATCAAACAAAGATTGGAGATCCATTCCCTGATTTTACAATTGGATGGAGCCTTAACCTGGAGTACAAGAATTTTGATTTCAACGCCTTTACTTATGTATCGAAAGGAAATGATATTTACAGAGCGTATGAAAGAAATGCCAACTACAGCAATAAGTTCCGTTCTGTACTGGGCAGGTGGACAGGAGAAGGTTCAACCAATGATGCAAGAAACCCAAGATATTCCTTTACTGATGGTAACAGTAATATCCGTGTATCAGACAGGTATGTTGAAGATGGTTCTTTTATCAAAATCAAAAACTTGCAGTTAGGTTATACATTACCTGCATCTGTTACAAAAAATATTTTCAGTAAGCTGAGAGTTTATGTGCAGGTAAAAAATGCATTCACCTTTACCAAATACACAGGATTTGATCCAGAAATATCCGGTGGTATTTTAGATTCAGGTGTTGATCGTGGTGCATATCCTCAGGCAAGGGTCTATTCTGTAGGTCTTGACATTAAACTTTAACACTCCCAATCAAAAAAAATATTACAATGAAGAAAATAACTATAATAAGCATCGTGCTGATCGTCACCATGCTTGCTTCGTGCAAAAAATGGGTGGATTATAATCCGCATGAAGATTTCAAAATAACTGAACTTGATTATCTGAAGTCAGAAAATGATTATCGCACAATGGCTGTGAGTGTGTACACACCCATTCAATGGCTTAATCAGGCTGTTCCTGTAGGTGATATTGCTTCTGATAATGCGGTTAGTGGTGGTGAAAACGCATCAGATGTATTGTCTCTGCAACAGATCGATGACTATACACATACTCCGGTAAATTCTACTCTTACTGATTTATGGCAGGCGGCTTACGAAGGAATTAACCGTGCCAATTACATGCACCAGTATAAAGCAGCCAATCTTGCCGGTGAAACTGTTGACTTTGCAGGTAAAGATGCATTGTATGGTGAAGTTTATTTTTTGAGAGCTTACTATTATTTCACTTTAGTTAAGTTCTTTGGCGATGTTCCTCTGTTTACAGATAAACGTCTTGGTTTAACAGATTCTAAAAGTTTGACAAGAGCCCCCAAAGCTGATGTGTACAAACAAATTGAAGCAGACTTAACTGCTGCAATTACTGTTTTACCGGCAATACAAACACAAAAGGGGCGCATTACAAAATATGCAGCGCAGGCTTTATTAGGTAAAGTGTATTTGTATCAGAATAAATATGATGCAGCTGCAACTGTACTGGAAACTGTAATTAGCTCCAACGCTTTTAGTTTAGTTACAAATTTTGCCTCAATATTTTTAGTAACTGGTGAAAATGGTCCTGAGTCCGTATTTGAAATTCAATATTCCAATACTTCTCCTTATTATAATTGGGGTGGACAAACAAGAGGTCAGGGTAACTATGCCGTTCAACAATGCGGTATCAGGGGTTTGAATGGTAGTAGTGCAATGCCTTATGCGGCAGGGTGGAGTACAAATTTGCCAACACAAAACTTGGCAGCTGCTTATTTAGCAGGTGATCAGCGTAAGAATGCAACGGCATTAAACATTGATGCATACATTATTGCTAATCCAACCCTCTTCCCAAATCTTTACCCTTCAACAGACCCGCTATTTGCAACAAAACCAGCATACCAGGTAGCTCCTTATAAAAATACCGGTTTGTATAATCAGAAATTTCTGCCAAGAAAAGGCGAAACATCCGGACAGATTGAATTGAACTTCCTGAATAATTTCAGAACAATCCGTTATGCTGATGTATTGTTAATGGCTGCTGAAGCAAACAGCAAAGCAACAACTCCCAATACAACAAAAGCACAAACCTATCTCAACCTGGTTCGTCGCCGTGCTTTTGGTGATAATCTGCATGATATTACATCAACAGGTACAGCTTTATACCAGGCAATACTTGATGAACGCAGACTGGAACTTGCAATGGAAGGAGAGCGTTTCTTTGACCTTGTAAGAACAGGACAGGCTGCAGGAAAAATAACCGGTTTTACAGCAGGTAAACATGAAGTGTTCCCGATTCCGCAACTGGAAATCAATATTTCAGGTTTAACTCAAAATACCGGCTACTAATCAATCAACATTAAAACGATAGTTATGTATACATCAAAATATTTATTCAGCCTGTTGTTTTTGCTTCTTGTTATAACAGGATGCAAAAAGACAGTAAACGATGATATCGCCTTTGGCGAAAATGCCGCATTGCCAGATAAGCTTTCGGCCATGTTCGATATTACCCAGGATAACACGGGGTTGGTAACCATTACTCCCAATGGAGAAGGTGGAACCACTTATGATGTTTATTTCGGTGATGCAGCTGTAACGCCGGTAAAAGTTTCAGCAGGCGGTAACGTAAAGCATGTGTATGCTGAAGGAGTATATAACGTAAAGATTATTGCTCATAATATTTCAGGAAAAACAACCGAGGCAACACAGAAGCTCACCGTTTCATTCAAGGCTCCTGAAAATTTAGAAGTTACAGCAGTTGTTGATCCAACAAATAATTACAAAGTGAATGTATCAGCAAAAGCTTTGTATGAAACACTGTTTAAAGTATACTTTGGTGATGTTGCCAATGAAGTTCCAAAGTCATTTTTGGAAGGTGAAACAATCAGTCATGTATATGCTGCAGTGGGAACTTATACTGTAAGAGTAGTTGCGTTAAGTGGTGGTGCTGCAACAACAGAAATTACAAAAATAATTAACATTGTTGATCCGGTTTTGTTACCAATTACATTTGAATCACCAACTGTTACATATGCCTTTAATAATTTTGACGGCGGTGGAGTTACTGTAGTAAGCAACCCTCAATCGGGTGGTATTAATACAAGTGCAAAGGTTGGTAAAATGATAAAGAGTGCCGGCCAGGTTTGGGGCGGCAGCTGGATTGGGCTTGGAAGCTCTATTGATTTTTCTGCAAATAAAATTTTCAGAATGAAAGTATTTTCTCCAAGAGTGGGAGCAAAGGTTTTACTGAAAGTTGAAAATGCAGCCAACAGTGCACTTAATTTTGAAAAAGAAGTGGCTACAACTGTTGCCAACGCATGGGAAGATATGGTGTTTGATTACAGTGCAATCAACACAGCAAATACCTACGAGCACATTGTTCTCATCTTTGATTTGGGAACACAGGGCGATGGATCTGCTAACTTTACATTCCTGTTTGACGACATCAGATTAACAAACACAATTCCATCTTCACAGGTTAATTTACCACTTACATTCGATGAAGCAGGTGTTAACTATACAGTAGTTGATTTTGGAAACAATATTACAGTAGATGCAGTTGATCCGGAAAATGCAGCGAATAAAGTAAAGAAAACAACCAAGCCAAATGGTGCTGAAACATGGGCAGGAACAACGATGAGTACATCTGCTGGTTTTGCTTCTAAAATTCCTTTTTCTGCAACAGCAACACAGATGACTGTACGTGTTTATTCACCAGCAGCAGGAATTCGTATCAGGTTAAAAGCAGAAGATCATACCAATAATACAAAATCAGTTGAAACAGAGGCAATAACTACTGTAGCAAATGCATGGGAAACCCTGACATTTGATTTTGCCAACCAGGCAGCTGGTACTGCAGCAATCAACTATGCTTATAACTATGATATGGCTTCCATCTTTTTCGACTTTAATACTGCAGGTAATGGAAAAATATTTTACTGGGATGATGTAAAACATCTGGCAGTTAATCCTCCACCGGCAGGTCCGTCACTTCCTCTTACATTCGAATCAGGCACGTTTACATTTACTGATTTTGATGGTGGTAATGCAACAGTTGTTGCAAATCCAAATTCAGGTGGAATTAATACAAGCAGTAAAGTTGGTAAGATGATCAAGAGCGCAGGCCAACCATGGGGTGGAAGCTGGATTGGTTTGTCATCTGCAATTGATTTCTCCGTGAAAAAAACATTCAAGGTAAAAGTATTCTCACCAAGAGTAGGAGCTAAGTTGTTATTGAAAGTGGAAAATCAAACAAACGGTGCACTCAATTTTGAAAAAGAAGTAACTACAACCACTGCCAATGCATGGGAAGAGTTAACCTTTGATTTCAGTGCCATCAATACAGCAAATTCCTATCATAAGATTGTATTGATCTTTGATTTGGGAACAATGGGCGATGGATCAGCCAACTTTACGTTCCTTTTTGATGACATTTCACTTAATTAATTTTTAAACGGATAACAATCATGATAAATAATATAAAATCAATTGCTGTTCTTTTTGTTGCAATACTGATTGGTTTCAGCAGTTGTAAACAGGAAAGCTACTCCTTTGGAGATATCAAGACTCCTTCGGCACTTACCTTAACTGCTGTTGTAGTTGGAACTGACGCTTCAAATCCAAATGGAAATGGAACAGGAAGGGTAACGATTACGACAACCGCAACAAGTGCGTTAACGTATAAAATCGATTTTGGCGATGGTAAAAGTGAAGTTGTTCCTGGCGGTGTTATTACTTACAAGTACACAAATCCAGGAACTGCTGAATATACAATTACTGTAAATGCAGTTGGAACCGGTGGTGCGATTTCAACCATCAGCAAAAAAGTGAAAGTATTTGTTGCCTTTGAAATTCCTGCTCCGATTATTGCAGCGTTAACAAACGGATCAAACAGGGTATGGGTTTCTGACAAAGATGCCAACGGACATTTTGGTGTTGGACCTGCTGATGCATTTGCTCCAATCTGGTATGCTGCAGGACCTAATTCAAGAGATGCCTGTTCATATGACGATGAGATTACTTTTTCAAAAGACGCCAATAATAATATATCAATGGCGATTGATAACAAAGGTCAATCTTTTTCTATTGGAGCTGCAACAGCATTTTACGGATTCAGCGGTGGTGATGCATGTATAAATCTTGGTACAACAGGAACAAAGAAACTGGCATTTATGGATGCAACTTCAGCATCTACCAGTGCTAATTCAACAAGAATTCAGTTTACTGTTCCCGGAAATGGAATGATCATTTTTGGTACAGGTGGAACAACCTATGAAATCCTGGAACTGTCAGCAACCAACATGACTCTGCGTAATATTGGAATTGATGGTAACTCCTGGTATCAAAAATTAAAAGTAAAATAAGTATGAGATATTTATCAGTTCTGTTATTGTTTATACTGGTGATGGGCTTTTCCTGCAAAAAGAAAAGTTCACCGCCGGTTGATATAGCACCGACAAATCTCACTTTGAATGCAGTTGTAAATACTGATAACAGCGGTAATGTTGCTTTCACAGCTTCTGCCACCAATGCAGTAACATACGATTATGATTATGGTAACGGAATTTTTCAAACCGTTGCTTCAGGTATTGTAACATATAAGTACCCGGCTTCGGGTACTTATACTGTTAATGTGATTGCCAAAAGCAGCACAGGAAAAACGATATCGAAATCCATTCAGATAACTGTTACAGTTGCTGTTTCATTAGTATGGTCGGAAGAATTTGATGTGGCTGGTGCACCCAATGCAGCCAAGTGGGGTTATGATCTTGGTGCCGGCGGTTGGGGAAATGCGGAACTGCAGAATTATACCAACAGAGCTGATAATGTAATTGTATCGAATGGTACTTTAAAAATTACAGCAAAAGCAGAGAGCTACAACGGCAGTGCTTATACATCTGCAAGAATATTATCGAAAGATAAATTTTCTTTTAAGTATGGTAAAGTTGAAGTGAGAGCAAAGTTGCCAACAGGTTTGGGTACATGGCCTGCTATCTGGATGCTGGGAAATAATATTTCAACTGCAGGCTGGCCCGCCTGTGGCGAAATAGATATTATGGAACATATCGGAAATCAGCAAAATAAAATATATGGCACATTACATCACCC
>JBEBHT010000194.1:0-7850 GCA_040081135.1 Lacibacter sp.
GTGAAACAATAGCTAATTTTTCTCCCAACAGGGCATTCAGCAAAGTGCTTTTGCCTGCATTGGGTTTACCAAATATGTTTACAAATCCAACTTTCATAAAAGAAGCTGCTTGCTGTAAGCTGCAAGCTACACGCTATTAACTTAAAAAGAAAATCCCGCCAGAGGCGGGACTTAGTTGCGAAGGGGAGGATCGAACTCCCGACCTTCGGGTTATGAGCCCGACGAGCTACCGCTGCTCTACTTCGCGGAATGGACGGCAAAAGTAAGGGTAAATAGCATTGCACCCAAAACAAAGAGGCAGAACTTTTATTCTGCCTCTGTGCTCATCATCAATTGTAAAAACTTATTTCGAATTCCGTTTCTTTAAACTGGAAGCACCGCTTGTTTTAAAATCACTGATCATCGCTGATCCTTTATATTCTATATCACTTGCCCCGCTTGCATTTGCACGCAGATCTTTATTAACGGTAATCCTGATATCAGATGCGCCGGATGCTTCTGCTTTACAGTTTTCAGTAACAAGATCAAATCCTTTAAAATCACTGGCACCACTTACTTCAATATCAAGATTGGTTACTCTTCCTTTAATATTTGCATCAGATGCGCCGCTCTGATCCATTACGAGATCAGTATAATTCAATTCACCTTTTAAACTGGAAGCACCGCTTAATTCAACTTTCAGCTTACCACCTTTCAGCACACCATCCACTTTTACATCGCATGCACCGGAAGCATCAATAAAATCAAGATTCTTTACTGAAATATAAGCTTTCAGTTTCTTGTTTTCACTGCTCCATTTCCATACTTTATTATCATTATCATAAGAAATACGGAGTACACCATTGATCACTTCTGTTTTAATACGGCTGCGGAATTTTTCTTCGCTGGCACTTACTACAACACCCTCACTGCTCCCCTGCTGAATAATGACATCAAATGCATTCGACACTTTAATGCCGTGGAAACTGCCTACTGTTCTTGACTGAGCGTTTTTATCGTTGATCACAGTTACATCCTGTGCAGATACAATGGTGAATGCAGCAACCAGTACAACAAATGATAAGATTATTTTTTTCATGTGTATATGTTTTGATGTTAAGATTAATTGTCTTTGCGGCGGATGATAGAACCTACATTGGTTCCCACTTCGCTGATTTTGGCTGTGCCTTTATAATAAATACTTCCACCTGTAGATGAAAATAATTTCATTTCATCGTTTACCGTTACTTCAATTTTAGCTCCGGTGGTTGAACGGATATCTGCTTTCCCTGCAGACAGAGTATAAGCTTCCACTCTGCCTCCACTGTTGGCATGCACATTAAATGTTCCAACAGAACCCGACACAGAAACCTTTGCGCCACTCTCTGATTCAACAATCAGTTTACCGGCTTCAACCTTTCCTTTAAAGTCTGCACCTGATTGAAGATAGAGACTGAGCACTTCTTCCTTAATAACACCTTCCACTTTTACGGAACTTCCTGCATGTGCAGTAAGTTTATCAAGTGTTTTGAAAGAGATATAAACTTTGAGCTTTTTACCCGTGCTTGTCCAGTCACTGAATGATTCACGGTCGTAATAAATTTTCAACTGGCCATCTTCCACTTCTGTTTTCAGGCGGGAACGGTATTCATCACGAGAGGCACTTACCACCACTTTATCTTCGTTTGACTGGGTAAGATACAGGTCAATCCCGTCGGTTACTTTAATGGAACGGAATGGCTTTACCGTCCTCGTTTCAGCATTGGGATCTTCAATTTTGGTTTCCTGGGCAGTTGCCAGCAGGAAAAAAGACATAGCGATAAGGCTGAACATCAATTTCTGCATAATATTCGTTTTGTATGATACGACCGGCCAAAGCAGAATGTTACAGGTAAGCTAAAACAATTTACCTTTGACCCGTCAGAAAGCGGTGAATGCCGGTTTTGACACAGTTTCCCCGGGGTGCTAAACTCCTGCCAACCGCAGGAGAGCTGAGATCAAACCCGTAGAACCTGATCAGGGTAATGCCTGCGCAGGGAAGGAGGTTCTATATTTCCCCTCTTTTCGTTTCGCAGCATTTCCGACTCAATTTTTAACTGTAAAAAGTGTAAATGATGATGAAAAAATTGATGCTGGGAATGTTGGTGATTGTATCACAACAAATTTCAGTGGCTCAGTACAGACTGAGCGGAAAAGTCAACGACGGAGCAACCAATTCTCCGCTTGAAAATGCAACTGTAGAAATCAATCAAACTGCAGTTACTCAAACAAACAGCGCCGGTGTATTCAATACCGGACTTGCAAAAAAAGGAACCTACCGGATCCGCATCAGCAGCGTTGGGTACAAAACATGGGAACAGGTATTTGTCGTATCTGACAAAGAAACAACTCTCAGTTTTTCACTGGAACAGCATAAGCTGTTTTTAAAACCCATTGAAGTAACTGCCATTCGTGCTGCAGACCGTATGCCCTTCAGCAAAACCAATCTCAACAAAAAAGAAATTGAGAAAGTAAATCTCGGGCAGGATCTTCCTTTCATTGTCAATCAAACTCCATCTGTTGTTGTGAACTCTGATGCAGGCAATGGAATCGGTTACACCGGTATCCGCATCCGTGGAAGCGATGCAACAAGAATCAACATGACGTTGAATGGCATTCCGTTTAATGATCCGGAAAGCCAGGGTTTGTTTTTTGTAAACCTTCCTGATTTTTCTTCTTCTGTAAGTTCTATTCAGATTCAGAGAGGTGTTGGTACATCTTCCAATGGTGCAGGTGCATTTGGTGCAACATTAAATCTCAGCACCAATGAGTTTAATGAAAAGCCTTATGCTGAACTCAACAATGGTTTAGGCAGTTTCAATACTTTGCGCCAAACCATTAAAGCAGGAAGCGGTTTGATGGGAAATCATTTTACCGTTGATGCAAGATTATCATTTATCAACAGTGATGGGTTTATTGACAGAGGTGCATCAAAGCTAAGTTCATTGTATTTCTCAACTGCTTACATCAACAACAAAACATCCATCCGTTTTAATGCCATCACAGGGAAAGAAAAAACCTACCAGTCATGGAATGGAATTCCCGAATATAAATTGCATCGCAACGATGCAAAGCTGATGGAGCATTACTGGAACAACAGTTATCCAACAACTGCGGATTCACTCAACCTGTTTGATAACAGCAATAACAGAACCTACAATGTGTTCACTTATAAAAATCAAACAGATAATTACCAGCAGGATCACTACCAGTTATTCTTCAATCATGAGTTGAACAAGCAATGGAATTTCAATGCGGCTTTCTTTTTAACAAGAGGCCGTGGTTATTATGAAGAATACAAATACAAGGAAGACCTCGGCGATTATGGTTTGAGCAGTGCAGGTGATGCAGATATCATCCGTCAGCTTTGGCTCAACAACTGGTTTTACGGAACCACCTTTTCTGCCCAATATAAAAAAGATAAGGACCAGTTAACCATTGGCGGAGCATATACCCGTTATAAAGGTTTGCACTATGGAAAAATTATCTGGAGTGAAGTGTCTGTTCCCAAAGATTATAAATGGTATGACTTGAATGCGTTTAAAAATGATTTCAACATTTATACAAAATACCAGCGCCGCTTTGCAACAAGATGGGAAGCATTTGCAGATCTGCAATTCCGTTCTGTAACATATACCATTAATGGCTTCCGTAAAACACCAACGCTGAAACTCGATAATCGGTTCGACTTCTTCAATCCAAAAGTTGGATTGTCTTATGCAGATACAAAAGGATGGCTTGGTTTTGTATCCTTCAGTGTTGGAAACAAAGAACCCAACCGTGAAGATTTTGAAGCAGGTGTAAACCAACAACCAAAACACGAAACAGTATACGATCTTGAATTAAATATTGAACAGCGTAAAGAAATGTATAACTGGAGCGTTACGGGTTACTACATGCATTATAACAATCAACTTGTCCTTACCGGAAAGGTTAATGACGTTGGTGCTTACAATCGTATCAATGTTCCAAAAAGCTATCGTGCGGGTGTGGAATTACAGGCAGGTATAAAACCCATCAGCTGGTTTAATGCAAGCGGTAATCTAACGCTGAGCAGAAACCGCATCCTCAACTTTACAGAATTTGTTGATGATTATGATAATGGCGGACAGCAGGAAAATAAATTTACTTCTACACCACTTTCCTTCTCGCCTACTGTAGTTGCTGGACTTACGCTTAACTTTATTCCTTTTAAGAATATGGAGATCAGCTTACTTAACAAATATGTATCACGCCAATTTCTGGATAACACAGGAGATGTAAAAAGAAGTATTGATCCATATAGTTCACGTGACAAGCAGCCTAACTTAAGCTTAAACACCGGACAACAATATCAATATGGGAATTACGGTATACCATTTGTGACCGATTTACGGCTGCAATATGGCATCCATTTAAAAAGAATTAAAGAAATTAATTTGACATTCCAGCTCAACAATGTGTTTAATGAACTGTACGAAACCAATGGCTATACCTTCAGCTATATCTATGGTGCACAAACCATCACTGAGAATTTTTATTATCCCATGGCAGGAACAAATTTCCTCGCCGGTATCAATATAAAACTCTGATAAAAGAAAGAGGTGATCGTTTAAACGATCACCTCTTTTTATAATAACTCTGCGTTTCTCTGTCTCTCTATTCCTCTGTGTTAAACTCTCACCAAACTATTTCTTCTCTGCGTTTCTCCTTTCCTCTTCCCCTCTGTGTTGTAAACTACACGTTAAACGTTGCTCTCCACGCCAGCATACCACCTGTAACATTTACTACATTTTCAAACCCTAACGTTTCAGCAAACATACAGGCCTGTCCGCTGCGGTTACCACTGCGGCAATAGAAGATCACTTCCTGGTCTTTTAAATTTTCAATTACTTCCACATCCATGTTGCGGATATTTCCCAATGGATGCAGGATACCACCGATATTAAATTCTTCATGTTCATTTGGTTCACGAACATCTACAATATTCAATTGTTCGCCGGCATCGATTCTTGCCTTTAATTCTTCAACAGTTATAGTTCGCATGATTGATTGGTTTAATATTCATTTTCTGTTTTCGGCATTACTGCTTTGGGTCTTTGTGTAGTATCCATCTTCGATTTATCCATACTGATGTACAGATCCATCAACTGACCGCCACGAATACGGATCGGTCTTCCTTCATCATCTCTTCTTGGCGGACTTTGCCTGATCACAAATGCACCTGAACTATCTCCCACCGGACCATCCACTATCACAGCACCCAGCAACAGCTCATTACTTTCTAAAAATACTTTCGCTTCTGCAAACGTCATCCCCAGTAAATCAGGAACCAGCATTTCATGTTGTTTGATGCCGCCACCCAATACAAAACTGATGCGGCTTCCCATCGGGATCCTTGTTCCCGCTGCAATAATATTTCCGTTATACAATTGTTCAAGTACAGAACCAACTGCAAAATCGGGGCGTGATGTAGTATCACCAAACTTCAATCCCAATGTATTTAGCTGTAACAAAACGCTGCGGTAGGTTTGACCAACAAAGTTTGGTATCGCCACCAGCGGTGCTTCTGAACGGTTCACAGTTAAATAAACAGTGCGGTTCACCTTCACCATTTCATTGGGAGCAGGTGATTGTTTTACAACAGAAAGTTTCGGCAGGCTGTCGAAATACACACTATCCTGTACCTGTACCTGGAAGCCCTGCGACGCCAGTATTTTCTTTGCCTCTTCAATATTTTTTCCTTTGAGTTCCGGCACCTTGATATAATCTCCGTGCTGTGTAATCTTATCCAGCAGCAGAAAGAAAATGAAGAAAATAGCCAGACCCAATGCAATTGCAATGAGCAGGTTTAACCAGAATGAACGATTTGTGATTGATTGAAACACGGAAATTGAATTTGATTGCCGAATATCGGTAATAATATTAAGAATGTTTTGCCAATGCCTCTTCTACCAGCGCCGAGTAAAACTCTTCCAGTTCCCAGCCCATCGCTTTCACCTGCTGAGGAACAATACTGGCATCCGTTTGACCTGGAATGGTATTGATCTCTAACATAAACGGCTCATTCTTTTCTTCATTGTAGATGAAGTCAATTCGTACTACACCACCGCAGTTAAACACAGCATATACTTTCTTAGCCGCCGCACTTACCTTCTGATAAATTTCATCACTTGCTTCAGCCGGAGTAACTTCTGTGCTCTTGCCATGATACTTCGCCACAAAATCAAAAAACTCCATATCTGCATCAGCCTTTACTTCCGTCATTGGCATCGCAATAATTTCGCCTTTACTTTTAAACACACCAATGGTAAACTCTCTGCCCTTGATCATTTCTTCCACCAGCACCTGGTCATCTTCAATAAATGCTTTATCAATGGCAGTTGCAAGATCTTCCTGTTTGCTCACCTTGCTCATACCAATACTGCTGCCGCCGTTATTCGGTTTCACAAACACAGGGAATTTTAAATGAATGCTGTTTGCATCAACCGGCTGATGCTCGAACAGGTGAACACTCTTTGCCACATTGATCCCTGCAAAACCAGCCACTGCAACAGTGTACCGTTTATTAAACGTAATAGCAGAAGTTGCCGCATTGCAGGAGGTGTAAGGAAGACCCAGCAAATCAAAATAACCCTGCAGTTTTCCATCCTCACCCGGAGTGCCATGCATACCAATAAACACACAATCGAAATGCACTTTCTCACCATCCACCTTTACCGTGAAATCGTTTTTATCAACGATCTGTTTATGATCATGAGCATCTGTATACGTCCAGCCCTCTTTGGAAATATCAATTAAGAATACATTGTATCTCTGTTTGTCTAAATGAGTGTAAATGGTTTTGGCGCTTTTGTAGGAGATCACCGCCTCACCGCTGTACCCGCCCGTAACAAGGGCAATATTTTTCTGCATATGGTTGTGTATAAAAATCGAATGTTGTTCTCTCTTCCAAAACAATGCCGCTTTTCTTCCTCTTTTTCTCTTTTCCCTCCTTCGAACTCTTAGCCCTGCCTTCCCCACTCTTTGCCTCTGCCTCCGCCTCTTTGCCTAGTTGCCTTTGCCTTCCCCCACCCCCTGATTGCCTGTGTCCACCACAAACTTCCACTTCCCATCCCTCTGTTTTTTCCAGATCGAAAGATAAGTTCCCTGCATCGTTGTATCCTTTGTCTTCACCGTGTAAACACCATACGTATAACCAAGATCATGTGCCACCGACATATCAGCACCCTTCGGCACCCATGTCATGGTAAACGAAGTATCTTCCTGTGCTTTCAGAAACTGAATCACATCACCCTCAACAATCGGTAAATAACCCGGGCGCAGCAGCACCGCATCATCCGCCACATAATAAAGGAACGCTTTCTTCATCCCCTCTTTTGCACTTGCTTCCGAAAAAGCAATATCCGTATCCACCATTTCCTGCATCGCCATTTCAGTATCAGGGTCCTTCTTCACTACCAATGGATCAACCGGCCTCTCCTCAAAAAAACCACAGCCGCTAAACAGCACTGCTGCTGCCAACATAAACGCCGTCGCTAAAGCTTTGGCGTTCGATGGTAAAAGTAAATTCTTCCGCATGTATGCAAGATAATGATTCAGCTTTTATTTCAGAGAGGGTAAGTCCGTACATTATGAGCAATTTCACAGCTCTCAAATTACCGGACTGTATAAAAAAAGCAAGGTGAAGGTTTTCAAGCCTTCACCTTTTTCTTAACGGGAAATATCACCCGCCGTATTCTGGAATCATTCTTACGGGAACTCATCCATCTTAAAAAAATGTTTCTTTACAATATCTGCTGTTAAGTTACTCAAAGCAGATTGTTTCGTCAACAATTGATTCAAATACTTAT
>JBEBHT010000195.1:0-7749 GCA_040081135.1 Lacibacter sp.
GATAAAGTAAAAAAATCAAAACTCTGGCTGGCTTTAAAGCAAATGCTGGGCCTTTAATACAACAATGAAAGAACTAATTTTCGCAAGCGGCAATAAGCATAAAGCTGAAGAAATTGAAGCAGCACTGCCGCCAAACTTCCGCATCATTATCATGAAAGAGGCCGGGATTACTGAAGACATTCCCGAGCCTTATCCTACATTGGAAGAAAATTCAAAGCATAAAGCAGAATTCATTTTTAACCTGCTGAAAAAGGATTGTTTTTCGGAAGATACCGGGCTGGAAGTGGATGCATTGAATGGAGAACCGGGTGTTAAGAGTGCCCGCTATGCCGGAGAAGACAGGAGTTTTGAAAAGAACATTGAAAAGCTGCTTCTCAATTTGGATGGCCACGCAAATAGAAAAGCAAGGTTCAGGACCGTATTTACATTGATCCTAAATGGAGAACAATACGAGTTTGAGGGTTTATGCTCCGGTGTAATTACAGAAAAAAGCTCCGGAAGCGGTGGTTTTGGATACGACCCTGTATTTTTACCCGAAGGTGGTTCTAAAACTTTTGGCGAAATGAGCATGGAAGAAAAAAGCCAGTTCAGCCACAGGAAAAAAGCCCTCGACAAAATGATCCGATTCCTTGAAAGCGAGTAAAACGATTTGTTGATGTAAAGCAACCAAATGACTACAGAAACCGACTTAATTAAGGGATGCATTGAAGGTGACAGGCGTATGCAGAAAGAGTTGTACGACCGGTTCTCACCCAAAATGTATGCTGTTTGCCTCCGGTACATGGGAAATGCAGATGATGCCCAGGATATTCTACAGGAAGGATTTATAAAAATTTATAAAAATCTCGAACGGTTCAGAGGTGATGGTTCTTTTGAGGGATGGGTGCGCCGCATTTTTGTAAATACAGCCATTGAACAGATCCGCAAAAAGAAAATGGATGTTTCGCTTACTGAAAAAGAAGAAACAATCGAATACAAATCGATTTCTGCTGTTGACAATATTAATGAAAAGGATTTGCTGAAAATTGTAAGTGGCTTATCACCCGGCTATCGAAGCGTTTTTAATATGTATGTGGTGGAAGGATTCAGTCATAAAGAAATTGGTGAACTGCTCGGCATCAGCGAAGGAACAAGTAAATCGCAATTAGCCAGGGCGAGAATGATTTTACAGGACAGAATAAAGCGCATTTAATTTAATGAACGACAATCATCTTCAACAACTGCTTCTGCAAACAGAAGTTGCCCCTCCTCCACAGGCATGGGAGATGATTGCTGTTGCTTTAGATGAACTGGAAGAAGACAAACCTTTGCAGCAGAAAATTCTTTCTGCCGAAACAGAAGTGCCGGTTTTTAACTGGGAGATTATCGAACAACAACTGGATGATGTTTATTATACAGAACAATTAGAAGCAGCCACGGCTGAGGTTCCGGTTACAGCCTGGGAAAATATTACCGCCCAGCTTGATGAAGAGGCTGATCAGCGACTGGCAGATAAACTTATTGCTGCAAAAGAAATTCCACCTGTTGCAGTTTGGACTGCTATTGAAAAAGAGTTGAATGAAGAACAAACCGGAAAAATTATTCCTTTCACAAAAAAATTAGCTCCTGTTTACCGTCTTGCTGCAGCGGCACTCATTACCGGAATACTGGCTTGGGGAGCATACAGTTTATTGAATTCAAATGAACCCGTTGCTTCAACTGTAGCAGTTAGTCAGCCTGTTCTTACCGAAGAAAAAAAGACTGCTCCTGTTGCTGAAATTAAAACAGAAGAACCGGTTGAAACTATTATTCCAGTAAGCTCATCACGGTCATCTGTTAAGAAAAGAATTAAAGAGGCACTTACTGTAAATAACACACTAGCTTATTTAGAACCCGTAAATCATGATGCCGGGACTTCTTCCTCTTTCAAGGATACTCATAATAAAAAAATTAAACCTGTTGCTGAAATCAATGGATTTTCTGAAGGGCAATATCTCATCGTATTAAATGAAGAAGGCAATCTCATCAGGGTTTCAAAAAAGCTGAGCAATTTGCAATGTGCAGTAGATGCAGCAGGCAATCCGGTTGATGCTGCCGCAGCACTGCAAAGCAAAAATTGTGATGAGCAAATTAGAATATGGCAGCAGAAAATTGCTGTGTCCACTGCTATTTCTCCCTCTGCAGGCTATATTGATCTTGCCGAACTTCTGATGGCAACTGAGAAATAAAACATCTCCCTTCTTTCTTATTTCCTTTGTAAATTGAGTGCATTCAATTCAATAAAGTATGTCTCGTATTAAAATTGATCTGCCCGATTCATTTTCGTTTACTGCCATCATCCCCATCCGCATCACTGATATTAATTATGGAAATCATGTTGGTAACGATGCCGTGTTATCCATTATTCATGAAGCAAGAATGCAATTTCTTTCAAAACTTGGTTACACTGAATTAAATCTTGAAGGTGTTGGACTGATCATGACAGATGTGGGAATTGAATTTAAAAAGGAAATGTTTTACGGCGATACTATTGAAGTAAAAATTGCTTCGGCCGATTTTACATCTGTTGGGTTTGATTTGTATTATTTGCTTGAAAAACAAAAAGACAATATCAAGGTAATAGTCGCCATTGCCAAAACGGGCATGGTCTGTTATGATTACACAAGGAAAAAAATTGCGGCTGTTCCGGCTACAGTTAAAGAAAAACTGGAAGCTAAATAATGGCCGATACTCAATTCATCTTTTTAATTTCATTCAACAGATTTTGAGCCATTCCGCTTCCCATTAATACCAACTCATTATACTTTTTAACTGCTTCAGGTTTCAGGTTTTGTTTTACGTAAGATAAACCCAGGTAATAAACCGTTGTTTCCACTTTTGGTTTTAAAAGGTCTGCTCTGCTGAGTTGTTCAACTGCTTCAGCGTAACGGCCCAGAGAAAAATAAGCAAAACCAATTTCAGAATAATACAGGTAATTCTGTTTCTCAAAAGAAATTACTTTCTGTAAATACGGAATCGCTTTATCAAACGAACCAAGATCATTATAACACCAGCCGATCAGGTAGTACACTTTTACAGTAGAAGAATCATACTCAATTGATTTCAGATAATCAGCCAACGCAGCATTGGTATTTTCTTTTGCATCTTTATACAAATCTGCTCTTGCAATATATACACGTGCAAAAGATGGATTAAGAATGATTACTTTATTATAATCGTCCATTGCTTCATTGGCTAATCCTGATTGTGCCTTTGCAAATCCATCTTCATAAATAATCCGGTAATCATCGGGTAATAATTGCCTGCACTTTGCCAGAACCGGAAGGGCCAGTTTGTATTGCTGTGTTTCGTTATAGCACCAGCTAAGTTCATACATTGCTTCAGCAAAAGAAGGCTTCAGTTCAATGGCATTTTTGAGCAGATCAATTGCTTCATTGCATTTATTGTCTTTTTTCAGCAGCAATGCTTTTCTGTACAGTTCATCGGCCCGGTCGGTTTGTGCAAAAACAGGGACTGCATAACAGAACAACAAAAGAAATATAATCAGTTTAACCTGCATGTAATTTTTAATTCCGAACGTGAAAATAAGTTAAACCTGTTCTTTTTTAAACGAATACTCAGCTATTCCAGATTTTCCAGCTTTCTTCAGCCTGTATTTGAAGCATCCCCGATCCATTCATAATTACAGCTCCGTATAATTCAGCCTGTTGAAGAAAAGCCGTTTTAGCAGGGTTATAAATAAGATCGTAACACAGATACTGACTGTTGAGATTTCTATAAGGTAATGACGGCATCTGGTTGATATTTGGTTGCATGCCGAGAGGGGTAGTATTTACAATAACCTGGTATTGTTGAATTAACTCATCTAACCGGTCATAAGTAAGGCGCCCTTCCCAGGGTTTCCTTGAAACATAGGAATATTCAATACCTAATTTATTAAAAACCCATGCCACAGCTTTCGATGCCCCGCCAGTACCAAGTATCAGTGCTTTTTGATGATGAGGTTTCAGCAAAGGCAGGATCGTCTGTTCAAACCCGGTAACATCTGTATTAAAACCGGTTAAATGGCCGTTTTTAATCCTGATACAGTTACATGCACCAATTTCCTTTACAGCAACTGATACTTCATTCAGAA
Organism: Lacibacter sp.; assembly: GCA_040081135.1. Taxonomy (GTDB): domain Bacteria; phylum Bacteroidota; class Bacteroidia; order Chitinophagales; family Chitinophagaceae; genus Lacibacter. Next base: position 4,115 of record JBEBHT010000195.1, read on the forward strand.
ATGGCAGAACAGCCTCTTTGTAAGGTATGGTAACGTTAATACCATTCAGATCAGGTACCGTTTTTAATAATGCAGGGAGTTCTTCAATTGACTTAATGGGATAAAGCTCATAGTTGCAGTTTGCTATGCCTTCATCAATAAATTTTTGGCTGAAATAATTTTTGGAAAAAGAATGGGATAACGGGTATCCGATCAAACCAAATTGCCTCATTGTTTCGTTTGTTTATCAAGGAACAGGTGAAAGGTATCACCTCTCAATCCAATACGCATTGATTCAAGAGGAATTACTTCGTTCGGTGCAATATTTCCAAGATTCACATTATGATTGATCAATTCAATGAAATAAAGTTGCTGAGCTTTTTGGGGGGCTTCCCATAAAATTTTCTCCTGGGGAATCTGTGTAAGAATTTCCTGCACCAATCCTTCTCTAACTTCACCTGTGCCACGGTAAATACCCACATTACCTGCTTCTCTTGCCTCTGCAATTACATAACTTGAACCGGCTTCCAGTTCAGCCTTCATCAGTTCTATCCATTTGTAAGGAGGAATGATATGTGCTGCATCTTTGCTTCCCACTTCGCTTAATACGGTAAAATGCTTTACCAGCTTTTCTATATAGCCGCATTTTTCAGCGTGAGGTATTTCAATAGAGCCATCACTTACTTCCACATGCTTCACACCATAATCTTTACAGATGCGGATATAATCTTCAAACTGGTTGCGGATGAGAAAAGCTTCAAATAAAGTACCTCCAAAATAAACAGGAACATTATGCTGTGCGTATACTTCCAGCTTTTCCCTGAGTACAGGTGTAACGAAAGATGTTCCAAAACCAAGCTTTACAATATCAACATGCGGGCCGGCAATACTTAAAAAATTTTTCACCTCCTCAACACTAAGACCTTTGTCCATTACCATTGTTAAACCATGACTGCGGGGCTGCTTTGTTCTTTCGGGGATTTGTGTAAGAGTAAAGTTCATTTCCTGTTATTTTAAACAGTCGCAAAAATAGGAAAGCAGAGGCAACCAGCAAGAATGATTTATATCACTTTATACTTTACGGTTAAAGCCTGCATATTCAGTTAAATAGAACGGGAACGTTTATAGCGTGCAATTAAATCAACAACCTGCGGGTGCTGTAATATTTTTGGCTGAAGTTCGATCAGCTTTTTAATCAGCTTTGGAGCCACTGCCATTGCCTGTTCAAGTTGATTGATGGCCTGTTTTGTTTTACCTGTTGCAAAGAATATGGCAGCTCTGTAAAACATGAATACCGGCTTGCAATTAGTTGCTTCATAGGCTTCACAGGCATATTCATCTGCATTATCAAGCAAATTTGCCTTGAGCATGCACTCAAGCATAGCACTCCAGCCTTTTGCATTTTTTGGGCGGGATTTGATGACGTTGGCATAATGTTCAATGGCTGGTTTAAACTGACCCAATTCCACCAATGCCATACCCATTGCCAGATTATAATCAGGTTGCAAACGGTTTATCTTCAGCGCCTGCTGCAATTGCTTCACAGCACTTTCATACTGATGTTCATTAATGTAGGTGCAAGCTATTTTATAAAACAACTTCCCATCCTGAGGGTTCATATGTGATGCTTTCCTGTAATGGAACCTCGCCTGTGCATACTGACCCATCCTGTCGTAGCAATACCCAATAGCTTCGTGAATTACTTCTTCAGGTCTGCTCAGCTCAAGTACCTTCTCCAGCATTTCAATGGCATCCTTATACTTCCGCAAGCGGATATAAGCATCCCCGATATTTCTGTAAGCGTAATCGAATTTTTCATCAATGGCAATACAATACATGTATGCATCAATTGATTTTTCGTACAGTTTCAGTCCCTGGTAGGCTGCACCAAGGTTAAACCAGGCCAGCTCACTGTAAGGATAATCGTTGATAATATTCAGGTGCAAACGGATGGATTCTTCGTTTCTCCCCGTAAAATCAGTCCAGAAACAGATTTTATATAAAGCTTCTTCGTTCGTGGGGTCTTCTTCCAGAATCAGTTTCAGGCAGTCAAACACTTTTTCAAACTCCTCGTAATCATCATATACATCAGCCAGTTCAAACAGCAGTTCCAACCGCTCATCGCCGGAAAAAAGTTCAAGGGCCTCCTGCAGCAGTTCAACCGCCTTTTCCTGCTGATCAAGGGCCAGGTAAGCATCGGTTTTAAGAATAAAGAGGTTAATATCGTTGCTGTCGAGCAGTTCGGCCTGTTCTAAAATTTCCAAAGCCGGCTTATACTGACGGGTGGCGAGGAGAATATCTGCCTTTTTGATGAGTAAAGCAGATGAATAGGGGTAAATTTCAATTCCAAGCTCTGCGGCCTGCATTGCCTGAACCATATCTTCCTTGTCATCAAAATAATCGATGAGTTTTTCAAAGGCTTCTTCTTCGAGGAATGACTGCGAACGTCCATTTTTTAAGTTTTCAAACAAACGAAGTAATTCTCTGATTTCTTCTCTGTCTTGACGGAAAGGATTTTGCTTCATTTAGATGTGGGTTATCCTAAGTTAACCCGTTTTAAAGAAAAAATACAATAGCTGTGTAACATTTAGTTATCAACAGACGTTAATATATATGTAAAAATATGACGGACGGCTTGTCATTATCACAATTATATTCATAAATTTGTCACAACATGCAAAGCAAGGCTTCAAATAATTACAAAATTTTGAGAAACAGTTTACTCCTGGTAAGTTGTTTTGCGATGTTCTATTCTGCCTCATCTGCAACATTTTCAAGCGGTGACAAGAAGAAAGCTGGTACTAAATCAGTGATTACTACTTTGAATTTGAAAAACAACCCACTAAGTTTTAATAACGGTTACCGTTTCAGAAGTGGATTAAGTTTTTCAAACAGCAGTTCAAACAAACTTGTACTTAGTGGTAATACAGTACGCTATCAAAAAGGAAATAACATTTACGTATTACCGGTGAAACAGAAAGTTGTTTTCAGTAAGTTTAAAACTCCTCAAAAAGAAATTAAATAAAAATGAAAAACCCTCCAAATGGAGGGTTTCTTATTTTGATTAGTTTTTTGCTCTGGACTTCTTTACTTCTTCATAAGTCATTTCCCTGTAACCACTTTTGGGCACATCATATAAAGCAGCTGCAACAGGATCAAAGCTGATCTTATCGGCTATATACGTTACTTTCATTTTACCCAGTTCTGATTCATACTCTAATGGAAAACCGGGAAGGTTCTTAAACTGTATGCCATAATCCTTGTTCTGAAATGAGAGTTCTGTAGTGTAATACACTTTAAAGGTTGAACCATCTTTCATTTTTGCAATGGCCAATTTACAATTATATCCAAGGATCTTTTTTGTATCAGGTAAGAGTTCAAACTGTATGCCCATATACTTACTGTTACGGTCCTCGTAATTCTCTTTTGTCATCTTAATGAGAATTTTCTGATCGCCATATTCGTTCATCACCACTGCGTTTCCAGCTCTTGAATCGTGCAGTGTAACTGTTTTACCTAATATGCTGGTAAGCTCAGTACGGGTGTTTACTCCTTTGAACCAAATTTTTTGAGTAGCGCCATCTAACAAATCTGCAGCTTTCGCTTCTTTGTTCCCTGTATTCACCGCAATATTATAAGATACTACCCCTTCATTG
>JBEBHT010000196.1:0-7735 GCA_040081135.1 Lacibacter sp.
AGATATGGCTTGCTATTGTAAGCAATTACGCAATTAACAAATAAGGCAAATAGAAATACCAGGAAAAGAAAAATAATAGGTATAAAGCTGGTTGAGATTTGAACTAAACTAGATTGTTCAGGCGTCATTACAAACCCAATGAACATTGAGATGAATCCAAAACTCAATAGAAGGATTAAAACTCCCTTGAATTTTTTACCAGTAATAAAGTAATATACAGTTGAGTTGTAATATTCTTTAAATGTTAAGTCCTGTTTAATTGAATACGAATCTTGCATAAGGGATCAGAAATATATTTGACGTCTTTAATTATTTGTGGTTATTAAATTTATAGAAAAAAACTACCAATGCGCAAAATCAACTTCATAATTCCCTTTAATACGTTCAATTGGCGGATTGAAATATCCATGCTTTAAATCAGGAAACTCTTCTTTGATCAGTTCAATAAACTGCTTCACACCCATCAGCTCACTGGTTTCAGTAATGCCGATCTTTCCCAAATACCAGTCAGGATCGATATTGAAATTCCGCCACTGAATCATTTTCAGTCCGGTTTCTTGAATGAGCTTTCGCAAAGCTTCATATTCCTCCACACTATCCGTCATACCAGGGAAAACAAAATAGTTAATGCTTGTCCACCCACCGAAACTGTTCATCACTTTTAAACTCTCCACAATATCTTCAAACTGGTAATTATTCGGACGGTAGTAAGCTTCATACACATGCTTGCGTGCACTGTTGGTGCTTACACGGATTGAATTCAATCCTGCTTCACACAATACTTTTACAGCAACAGGATTTGATCCGTTTGTATTTACATTGATACTTCCTTTCTGCGTATGTTTTCTTATTTCAATAATGGCATCACGCATGGTTTCCCACATCAGCAAAGGTTCTCCTTCACAACCCTGCCCAAACGAAACAATCGGGTAGGGCGCTGTTTCCAGGTGTGGAACAGTGAACTCAACAATTTCTTCAGAGCTCGGTTTAAACGTTAAGCGATCCTGCGGGCTTTGAATATGTTCTTCCTGCGGTTGAAATGAAATACAACCGATGCAATTGGCATTGCAGGCAGGTGAAACAGGAATGGGACATTCCCAACGGCCCATAGCAAAATTTCTTGCGGCGGGACAGTTATAAGTCTGGCAGCAGTTTTCAACTAAATGCCTTACCAAACGATTTTCGGGATAAGCTTTTAATAAGCGCTGTGCACCTTCTTCAATCTTGTCTTCATCGTACCCAGCGCATTCCTGGCGGATGTCCTGTTCAATTCGTAAAGCAGTAACATAGAACTTCTCATCTAACCAGCCAACAGCAACATAACAAAAGAGGGGAAGTGTTTCTGCATCGGGTTCACTTTCAAATGCAGCAATGTATAAACTTGTATGTGCAGGAGGTATAAAGGCAGCAACGGCCCAGCCTTTTTCACACAAACGCATTTCGCCTGTTTTTACATCAATTCCAATTCCTTTCCTTCCGGGAAGCTCATAGAGGTTTCCACCTTCAGGCAGTTCAATCCAGTCTTCCACATCAACCGGAAATGCATCCCAACCTTCACGGCCAACGGCGTAAAGTGAAGTGTCTTCAAAAATATTTCCGCTTCCGTCGGAATAAAGAATATAAGGCGATTGTGAAATCATCAGCTTCAGGCTTTTAGCTGCAGGCTGCAAGCAAGAGCATTCAACTTTTGGCTAATGACTTGCGGCTAACGGCTTGTATTTAAATAATGCCCGCAAAATTCGTGAATTTGTTCCAGTTCAGCGAAAGCAATTGCTTTTTGATATTCGAACCGGTATTTCCGTTGTTTTTGGGTGATGATGGTAATACTGTGCGGCAAAGCTTCAATGCCGGCAATCTGTTCCCAATCGAGCTCCTTATCTTTTGGGAAACTGGAGATGGTAACACCAAGGTGATGAATAGAAACTTTTTCCTGCTGAATTACCTTCTGTTCACAATGAAATACATAATAATACATACCGGTGAAAGGCAGGAGCAGGGAAGCAGTAATAAATGATCTGTCAAGCAGAGCAAGAACGAAGAGGCCACCAAAAACAATCACTTCAATTAAACGGAAAAAGGCATTGAGGCGTGATGATTCTTCAGCAAAGCCCCGCATAAAAGCAAGGGTAATTACATCGAGTCCGATGACCAGTTCACAAAAAGCTGTGATGCGGTTATCGCTTTTAAATTCATAATAAGCTCCGGCCAGAAATACGAGCCCGGCAAAGAAATGCAGCAAAGGGCTGTACTTTTTCAGGTTATTGTAGGCGGGATGTACAATAGAAACAGAAAGTGGAGTAGCCATAATGCAGTGGTTTAAGGCTTAGATGCAGAGTTAAAAAAAATCCACAAGAAATTTACCGTTGATCATATTTATTTTTTGAAAACATAAAAAAATGGTTCGTGCCCTGCACGAACCATTCTGGTTAATTCAAAGGATTCTATTTATTTATGATTGGTCTTTTTTATCTGGAACACCCTTGATAAGTTAAAGCCGAAACGGAGTTCTACTTTATCAATTCTGTTGGTGGTTTCAGTAATAAAGGCTCTTTCGTTCATCCCTGTTGCATTTGAAAAGTGTAGCTGAAATACGTGCCCGCCTGTTTCAATATCCAAACCAAGTGACACCGGATTAAACGTTACATCTTTTTCAAGTCCATTGAAGCGGTGAAAATAGTCCCATGTAATTGCCAGTCGCTGAGTCAGTTTCAAACGTCCGCCCACACCCAGTGAAAAAACATCATTTGGCTGCGAAGTAAATGGCACCAGGTTATTATGCACCATGGTAGGAGTAAGCTGTAATGTAAAGCCTTCAGTTATTTTCCTTCCCAAAATTACCTGGTAATAATAAGCCAGGCGGGTAGTTAAATAATTGTGTATGGTTGTATCCTGCCAGGGCGAAGTATTTAATGTAGCACCTGCAACAATTGCAACAGTAATAGGAAAGCTTCCGGTTCCTGTGGATTGCATGAAAGGAGCATATTTAAAGTACGCATCTACTTCTTTTTTGTAGCTGCTTCTGCCAAACCCAATCATGAGGTTACGATACAGGCCAAAATCAAAGCCCATACGCATACTTGCCTGATCTAAACCGAAGAAATTTTTATATCCCTGGTTAGTTGGGCCGAATCTGTGCAGAATACGAAAGTCCATTGTACCCGGAGATAAAAATTCCATGGAATGTCCATTGATAACCCTGGTTGATTTAAAAGCATACTTTACATATTCTTTCTTGGGTTTACTGTCGCCTTTATCAACAAGGTTCAGCAGATCTTCCTGTGCTTTTGCAGATGTGCCGATGAGGAGTAAAACCAGAACGGCTGCATTGCGAATATTTATTTTCATTTTATTTGATGGTTGTGGGTTGTTCAATTCTTATTTCAATGGTTCAAGCTGGCAATCAACTGTAATCTTTGCTATTTTGGCAACCTTATCTCCAACAAGTGAAGGAATGGTTACTTTAAAATCGGCAAGTGTAACAGGGAAATCTGCGATTGCACTGATCTTACCTGCTTTCACTGTAAGTTTACCATCAGCTTCAATATCTTTTGTTTCGCCATGCATGGTCAGTTTGCCTTTTACTTTCACCGGGTAAACGCCATCTTTTGTATAGTTCACTGCTGAGTTGTTTGTAATCACTCCTTTGAATTCGGTTTTTGGATACTTGTTACTTTCAACATAGTTTTCGTTGAAGTGTTCCTGCATCAATGCCCTTTCGAATTCAAATCCTTTCATTAAAAGGGAGAACTGGATATTTCCTGTTTTTGTATCAACAACGCAAATTGAACTTTTATTTATTCCATCGATACTTTCGGGTGATTTTGGTGTAGTAGCATCAAAATGAATTTTACCTGTTTTAGTAAAATATTTATCCTGTGCTGAAACTGCCCCTGCAAAGAGGGTGATGCCGATTATAAAAACTATCTTTTTCATACTTGTTTGTTTAGAATTTAAATGAATTAATCTTTTACTATTACACATCTGTTGAGAATTACGTCTGACCCAAGGCCCATTTCATCGGCATTGAATCCCGTACATACTCCTTTCAGAAAAGCCGGTGTATTTAACTGCAGTGCCGCAACGTCTTTCGTAAACAGACTGTCTACACTGCATCTTACAGATGAAAGTGAAGAGTTGTCGCCAATCACTACGGTATAATTGCCCAGTTCATCTTTATCAAGTTTTTTTACAAGACCGGCTACCTGTATAATCTTTCCTCCGTACTTCAGTGTGGCTGCTTTTTCATCATCAGTAAATGCAGTGATGATATCAAGTGGCTTTACTTTAAAGTCGGCTGTTTCGTTTGTAATGCTTTCACTCTTTCTGTTGAATTCTTTATAACCATAGATAGCTGCACCTATGCCCAGAACAACAGCAATGAGTAAAACATTCCGAATGAGTTTTTTCTTTTTCATGTTTTGATGAATTAATTGTTAGGACTTCCTGAATCAATCCATTTTTTGATGGTTGCTAATTGACATGTGGTCATTTTTGGCGCACCTTGTGGCATTGGTGAATAACCTGCAGCAAAACTGATGCTGCCATAAAGTGTTCCTTTTACTGCCATTGCCTTATCAGCTGCATATGTTCCCATAGCAATACCACCGCTTGGCGATCCTCCGCCATGACAACCATAGCACTGCTGTTGTAATAAAGGCACCACATTTTTAGAGTATGATACTGCAGCTGCAGTATCGCAAGTGGCAGCACCTGCATACAGGTAATCGCCTTTGTCATAATAGCAGGAACTAAGGCCCGCTATAGCTATAAAAATCAGGATAATTGAAATGTACTTTTTCATTATTGGGTTTTTTAATTATTTGGAGTGCCTGCGTCAATCCATTTTTTAACTTGTTTAATTTCACAATCTGGCATTTTAAGCCCGCCTTTTGGCATGGGTGAAATTCCGGCTGACCATATGATGGAACCATATAACTTTCCGGTTAATGCAGATGCTTTAACAGCTGCATATGTTGAAAGATCAATACCACCACCTAAAGAAGCAGGATTATGACATCCCTGGCATTTATTTGCCATTAAAGTTTTAATTGCCGTACTGTACTTAAAGTCAGTTGTATCGCAACCATCACAGGAATTGTTCTTGGCGCCCTGGTTAATCCACTTTTGCAATTTCGCCTTCTGTTCTGCAGTCCAAGCAGGCATAGGTGGGGGAGGCATGCGATTACTTCCTGTTTTAATTATCTCCTTGTAAAGAGAACTGTTACCGGCATTGAAGGGTACAACGTGTTTAACTATGTTGTTATAGTTAGTAAGCGTTACACCTTCCTTATGTGAAATTGCATCATGACAACCGGCCATTGAACAGGTTGACGTTATCAACGGCAAAATTTCATTGGCGAAATAAACCGTATCAGTACTGCACACCCTGCCGGTTGCACCTGGTATACCATTTACGCCTCCGGGATTACCGGTATCCGGAACCATCGGTGGTTCATGTTTACAGGAATTGATTGCAACAATAATTGATAATGCAATGAATCCGAGGCTTAGAATTTTTAAACTCATTCTATTTTCTGTTTGTTGAAAAAACGATTTCATATTTCTTCTATTGTTGTTTGGTTCAAAGGGTTTGTTAATATTTAATCTGTATAACGATGTCCTGCATTTACCCAGTTGGTTATAACAAGTTTCTCTGCTGCTGTTAAAATTGCCTGTGGGCTGATTGGCATTTTCTTAAGTGTGTAAGTAACACAGGCAGCATTAATCTGGCTCCATTTTGTTACAATGCTGCAATCTGTATCAAAATTATAACCGGCAGCTGAGGCGCCATTCATATGGCAACCACCTCCACTGCAGCGTGTAGTAATTAATGTCCGCATTAGTGCAAATTTTGGACCCGGCGCAGTTACAGCAATTGTTACTGATTTTGTTTGCGTACAGCCATTTGCATCCTTTACTCCCAGTAAAAAGTTACCTGCATTTAAACTTGCGAATACATTACTGGCCTGGTAAGCTCCCCCATTGATGTTATATGTAAACCCTGTTGAACCAGTAGCTGTTACTGTAATGCTGCCGTTATTGGCTGGCGTAACACATGGTGTTGTATTTACAATAACTTCTGTAATAACAATTGTTGTATTAGCACAGGCACTGGTTGCAGTAAGTGTTACCTGTTTCGTTCCAAGACATCCGTTTGAGTTCTTAGCTGTAATGGTATAGGTTCCTGCTGCAAGATTGCTGAATGTGCCACTTGTCTGGTATGTACCATTGTTTAAACTGTACGTAAATCCTGTTCCACCCGTTGCTGATGCAGTAATTGAACCATTTGAAAGTCCTGTGCCCGGATTAACCTGTGTAGTTGTTACAGCAACGGTTACACCCGCACAAGGATTCGTTGCACCTAATGCCACTGTAGTTGTTCCTATACAGCCATTTGAATTTTTAGCTGTAAGGGTATAGTTACCGGATGCTAAACCAGAGAATGTGCCGCTTGCTTGAAATGCCCCGCTGTTCAAACTGTAAGTAAATCCTGTACCGCCTGTTGCTGATGCTGTAATTGAACCATTTGAAAGTCCTGTTCCCGGATTAACCTTGGTAGTTGTTATGGCAACGGTTACACCCGCACATGGGTTATTGGTGCCAACTGTAACCTGGGTTGATCCAATACAACCTGAAGAACTTTTTGCCGCTACAGTATAAGAACCTGCTGCAATATTTGCAAAAATTCCGCTTGATTGAAATGTACCTCCATTTAAACTGTAAGTAAAACCACTGCCGCCGCTTGCTGTTGCAGTAATTGAACCATTTGATAAATTAGGAGATGCGTCAACCTTTGTTGCAGTAACATTTACTGTAACACCCTGGCAGGGGTTAGTAGAACCGATTGTAATTTCCAACGTATCTGTACAACCGTTTGAGTTACGGCCAACAACACGGTAATTACCATATGCCATCAGGCCTGTAAAATAGGCGCTATCTGAAAATTTATTTCCATTTAAACTGAATTGAAAACCGTCACCGCCTGTTGCAGTTGCAGTTATTGTTCCGTTTGAACCATTTAATAAGGCATCGGTTTTTGTTACACTTATTTTAAAGCCGATTGCTTCACATGACTGTGGTGGTGGCTCATGCTTACAGGAAAAAAATACAATAGTACTTGCAATTGCAAGAAGGGCTAACTTAATTGGATTGGCTTTCATTTTGTTTTGTTTGATCGTAAATAAAAATAGCATTGGATTTTGATGGTAAAACAATGGGTAACGTAACTGCACAGCAGGGTAAAGCATGCAGAAAATGTGTGGGCAAAAAACTACAGGCTAAAACTCAGGAGGACGTATAGGTAGAGTAGAATGACCGGAAATGGGGATCTCATTTTTTACAAAAATGAGCTTTTCCGGAGTGACAAATGTTGTATTGGAATTAAACGAAGCCAAAGGGGGGACAATGTATGCAATTGCAGAAAATGGTTTGTGCAGTTGCCTGAATGGGAGTTCATTGTCTTGATTGTCATCTGAAGTAATGCCATCATCACCAAAATAGTGCATGTTAACAAAATCAACGAAACTTACATCTGAATCTAATTGCTTATGCTGGTGGTAATGTGTGATCAGCTTTGGTAAATTTACCAGCTGACCAGCTTCTGTATTACCGAGAAGGTACATGGCTAAGAAGGATATTGTAATTATTTTTCGCATCAGTATGACCATGATATGACAATAACTATGCCAACAGGTTTTATTTTTTTACACATTAAGCCTATTCGACTATTTTAACC
>JBEBHT010000197.1:0-7732 GCA_040081135.1 Lacibacter sp.
AACCGATACTTTGTCAAAAATGGTGGAGAAACGTTTCAATGCTTCATCACCACTTGCTTTTACCTGGTGTAAAATATTGGTTACACTTGCCTCTAACGAAGTGGAATCAAGTGCCGGACGTTTCAGCAACCTGCCCCACTCATTCTTTTTCGGATGTTTTATGATCTGCATATGTATCAGCCGTCCCTACAGGACGGAACGTTTTTATTTGCATTTATTTTTTCTACGACTCAATTGTTCCTACGGAACATGCATTAGCTAATTATCGCATTTTCAAATTAGCACATTGTCCCTTACATCACCATCTTCTCAATCGGCACTACTAAGATACCTTCTGCACCGGCGGCTTTTAATTGCTCAATCTTTTCCCAGAATTCATCTTCGCTCAATACACTGTGTACGCTGCTCCAGCCGGTTTCTGCCAATGGTAAAACAGTTGGGCTTCGCATGCCGGGTAATAATGCAATGATATTGCTGAGCTTCTCATTCGGCGCATTCATCAATACATATTTATTACGCTTGGCTTTCTTCACTGCTTTAATGCGGAAGAGTAATTTATCGAGAAGCATTTCCTGTTCTTTACTCAGCTTATCATTTTTGATGAGTACAGATTGTGATTGCAGAATGGTTTCCACTTCTTTCAATCCATTCATGAACAGGGTAGAGCCGCTGCTCACCAAATCAACCACCACATCAGATAAACCAATACCTGGTGCAATTTCAACTGAACCACTGATTTCATGTATCTCTGCTGTAATGCTGTTCTTCAGTAAAAATTCATTTACCAGGAAAGGATAACTGGTTGCAATCCGTTTGCCATCTAAACTCTGCACACCTTTATAAACTTCACTTCTTGGAATGGCCAAACTTAAACGGCATTTACCAAAGCCAAGCCTCTCAACAATCTCGGCTCTTTTGTTTTTTTCAAACAATACATTCTCGCCAACAATGCCAATATCAGCTACACCATCTTCCACATATTGCGGTATATCATCATCCCGTAAAAAGAAGACTTCAATAGGGAAGTTATCCGATTCAGTTCTCAAGCGGTCTTTTACATTGCGTAAATCAATTCCGCATTCACTTAATAATTTAACTGAATCATCATAAAGTCTTCCGCTTTTCTGAATGGCGATTCTGAGCTTGGAAGGTTTTTCTGAATTACCTCCGCTGAGTTCGCTCAGGGGAGTGTATTTTTTGTCCTGCATCATCATTTGTTTAAATTCATATAAATAAAAAAGGCTCACTTTCGTAAGCCCTTAACTATTGTTATACACAATACATCATCTGGCTTACCCGGCAAGGCAAGTATGGTGATGATGGATATGTGTGCTGATAATCATGGAGCAAAAATAAGGTCATAATGTGAAACGGCAAATATTTTGTTGAACGGTAGTTTTCCCTGATCTGTTATCAGTAAATTCGAAATCCAAAACAAACATTCATTTGCATGAGAAAATTATCAACATTCATCGCCCTTTTTATTTGTGTGCATGTATTTGCACAGGATGCAGTTAACTACCAGCTTCCCCCAAAAACCATTATGGACCTGGCATTGGCAATACCTACTCCTGCTGTTAGTGTTGACAGCAAGGGTGAATGGATGCTGCTGATTGAACGGAATACCTATCCAACAGTAGAAGAACTTGGACAGCCGGAAGTAAGAGTAGCAGGGCTTCGTATCAATCCTGCGAATTTCTCACTGAGCCGGCAGAACTATATCAACAATTTTACATTAAAGAATATTGCTTCTGGAAAAGAGTATAAGATCAGCGGTTTGCCTGCAAATCTTTTAGCCAATGCCGTTGCCTGGAGTAATAATGAAAAGAAAATTGCATTTACACACAGCACCGGATCGCAGGTTGATCTGTATGTAATTGATGTGGCCACACAGAAAGCAATGAAGGTTAATAAAACCCCATTGAATGTAGTGCTGGGTTCTGCCTTCAGTTGGTTAGATGATAACACGCTTTTATATAAGACAGCAATAAAATCTCCGGCAGCAATGCCCAAACGTCCCATTACACCAAAAGGGCCAACCGTGCAGGAAAGTTATGGCAGCGCCGCACCCAGACCAACTTTCCAGGACATGATCAAATCGCCATATGATGAACAGCTGTTTGAATTCTTTGGTACAGCACAACTGGTAAAGAATGTAAATGGTGTAGAAACAAAGATCAATCAGCCAGCTATTTATGTTTCAGTAAATGCATCGCCTGATAAAAAATATTTACTGATACGTACAATCAATAAACCATTCTCTTATACAGTTCCAGCCTTTGGATTTAATGCAACAGTCAATATTCATGATGCTTCCGGAAAGTTTATTAAAGAGGTGGCGAAACTTCCTTCAGCTGAAACTGCGCCTGCAGGAAATGACAATGTACAAAATGCTCCACGCAGTATTGAGTGGCGTGATGATGAAGCAGCAACTGTTGTTTGGTGCAAACCATTAGATGGTGGATTGATCAAAACACAAGTGGATTTTCATGATGCAGTGTATGCATTAGTTGCTCCCTTCAACGGCGAGGCAAAAGAACTCTTTAAAACAAGACTGCGTTATGGAGGAACACGATGGGGCAACAGCAGCTTTGCAATTGTAACGGAAGTGCTGCGAGGAAAAGCAATGACGAAAACATACAAAGTAAATCCATCAACAGGTGAAGCAGAATTATTGCAGGAGAGAAGTTTGAATGATGCGTACAGCAATATCGGCAATCCTGTTACTGAGAAAAACTCTTATGGTCGTGATGTGGTAATTCCCCATGACGGAAAACTGCTGATGAATAATACAACCGGTGCATCTGCAAAAGGTGATCTGCCTTTTCTTTCCAGCTTTGATCTTACAACTAAGAAGAATGAAATCATCTGGCGTTGCAGTGAAGATGTTTATGAAATGGTGATTGATGTGCTGAACCGGAATAACCTCACAATCCTTACAAGAAAAGAATCACAAACAGAAGTGCCTAACTACTGGATCAAATCCCTTCGTTTAAAAATTGCTGACAGACAGGTAACTGCATTTGCCAATCCTTATCCTCAACTGGAAGGTATCAGCAAACAAAAAATATCTTTCAAACGTGCTGATGGCGTTGACTTAACCGGTGATCTCTATTTACCAAAAGGATACGATCCAAAGAAAGACAAACCACTTCCTGTGCTAATCTGGGCTTATCCCCGTGAGTTTACCAATGCACGTGATGCTGCGCAGGTAAGAGGATCGAAGAATATGTTTACAAGAATAGGATGGGGCGGACCTATCTTTTGGGTAACACAGGGCTATGCAATTTTAGATAATGCAGAAATGCCGATCGTCAGTACATCGCCCGATAAAAAACCGAACGATGATTTTGTTGAACAGTTGAAATTAAATGCAAGGGCAGCGATTGATAAATTAGCAGAGATGGGAGTGGGCGACAGTACAAGAGTGGGCATCGGCGGACACAGTTATGGTGCATTTATGACTGCAAACCTTTTAGCACATACCAACTGGTTTAAAGCAGGTATTGCAAGAAGCGGTGCCTATAACAGAACACTTACTCCATTCAGTTTTCAGAATGAAGACCGTACGTATTGGCAGTTACCTCAATTGTATTTTGATATGAGTCCGTTCAGCTTTGCACATCAACTGAAAACACCGATCTTATTAGTGCATGGTGATACAGATGATAATACAGGAACATATCCAATTCAGAGTGAAAGGATGTTTGCTGCATTAAAAGGGAATGGTGCAAATGTGCGTTATGTGAGTCTTCCTTATGAAGCACATGGATATCGTGGTAAAGAAAATATTCTTCATTTGCTGTGGGAAGAGCATACATGGTTAGAGAAGTATGTGAAAGGAATGAAATAAACCAAATGAACTGTTATAATAAAAAAATGATCTTAAAATATAAGATCATTTTTTTTGCCTTTTACCGACTGAAATAAGTTGATTGTTACATAATTCCCACATTGCTGAAGATGGTGATTAACATTGCTGGCACAGTAATTGAAAATTGCAGTGTATTATTCATCTAAATTATTACATTATGAAATTTTCACTTAAGCTGTTAGGAATTACAGCATTCATGGCAAGTGCGGTATTGATTGGTTGTAAAAAAAATTCTGACGAACCTGTTACTCAGTCGTATAAAGCAGATGCAAATGGTGCAACCCAGGTTCCATCCAATTCATCTACTGCTACGGCTACATTCAATGGTACTTATAATTCAGACACAAAAACATTTTCAGGTACAGTAACCTATTCAGGCATCACGCCTACAGGCTGGAATATTGAAAGAGGAACAGCAACCACGAAAGGATCGCTAGTTGTTTCACTTGGTGCAGTTGTTGTATCGCCTTTAAGTTTCAGTGTAACTCTTGATGCTGCCGCAGAAGCAGAATTAAAAGCAGGTGATTATTATATCAATGTAACATCAGCAGCTTATCCTGCAGGAGAAATTCGTGGTAAGATAGTTATGAATTGATTTGGTATATAGTTAATTTAAAAAAGCTGGTCTTCCGTTTGGGAGACCAGCTTTTTATTTGCAGATATTCTTCTTGCTATTTATATATCCTCTAAACAAAATCAATGATTAAGCAGTTAAGAGTTACATAATTTATGAAAAGAGTTATATAATTCACATGTTACAAAATCGAAAAATGAAATGATAAGTTGATTGGCGAAGATGCTACTAACAGCAGTATAAAAATAGGAGTTCAATCCTTCTTACTCCGGAAACCCGCTCTTATCAATATTCGGAATAATCCTCAATGCATTTTTATAATACACTTTCTTTAAAATGGCATCTGGCAGACCTATACCATACATGGCCCAGTAAGCATGATATTTTTTGTGATAAGGAAAATATTCATCTTCAGTTTCCAGTACACGGAAATAAGTAAAGTATTCAGATGGAACCCAGCTGTCTTTTCCAAACAGGATACGATCCTGGTATTTGGTAAAGAATGCTTTCGCCATTTTCGGCTGACGGCCCAGCTCTGCAATCACTGCACCAAACTCCACCATAACATTCGGCATAGCATCGAGCAGTGTGCCAAGCTTAGCAAGATCATTGGGATACCATCCAAAATGTGCAGCAATGAAAGTTGTATTGCGGTGCTTTTTAAACAGGTTGTGCTGTTCTTCAATTAATGTTTCAAACGGAACAGGATTATCGGCGCCACGTTTGCGGTTGGGATTAATGATCAGCTCCAGCCAGCGTTCATTGGTATTATCCAAGGGATCCCAAAATGATTTAGGATCAGCTGTATGAATCAGCACCGGGATCTTTAATTCACCAGCTTTTTTCCAAACCTGATCAAGTCTTGCATCATCAACCGGTACACGAACGCCATTGATATCTTTCACAGAAAAACCGAGACTCTTATAAATCTTCAATCCATTGGCACCATTCTTTACATCATCTTCCAGTTGCTTTGCTGCTTTTTCACCCCAGCCTAGTTCACCAACTCCTTTAAAATCTACATTGGCAAATACAATAAAACGTCCGGGTTTGTTTTCTTTGATGTTCTTTGCAGCCTTGCCGATCTGCTCTCCACTGCCACCACTCAGGTTCACCATCACTTTCATATTCATCTTATCCATTTCAATGGTAAGCTTATTCAGATCCATTGTTGGCATCTGGAACTGGTGATTGTGTACATCAATAAACGGATACTTTGCTTTTGTAAGCGGATGTTTTGGTACTACCAGTGTAGAGGGCGGGTTATAGGTTTCGAAATCAATTTTCTGCTGGGCGGTTGCTGCGGTTGCCAGCAACAATGAACCAATAAGAAAGATCCTGTACATGAGATGATTGTTTATTGTGGTTCAAAGAAAGGAAGTAATTAAAAGGAATCGTTTCCGCTTGTCATTTTTTTTAAGGACCTGCTTATCTTCGATTGCGGATAGCGTCACTATTTTCTGTTAAACTTTGTTTTGAAGTTGGGTCAATCCTTTTAAGATTGCTTCCCGGTTCTTTTTTGAGGTCATCCATTTTGGAAGACGGCTCCCTAAACTTTTGTTTGACATTTCCTGTGTATTTCTCTCTCTGAGTTTTGCTTCTACATGTGTCTTCAGAAAGTTGAGGTGCTCATAATTATAAGCCCATAAGAGATTGTCGCAGCAATTTGTTGTGAGCCAGAGTGGCAAATGAAAATAAGGATCAATTGCTCCACCGATAATTACATATTTACCTGTTATTGTTTTGTAGGGAGATGAATATAATATTGAATCAGGTTTTTCTGACAGATGTTTATTGTGTCCGCATTTTGTACAAATCACTTTAATTTCCTGCTCATTCTTTTTCCCGATTGAAAGTTCCGTGGTTTTGACGATCGCCTGTCCGCTGCATGAGGGACAAACAACATAAATATCCTTTATGAAATCATAAACCTTTTTCTGATATCCGTCTTTTGTTCGAGTTGTGGGCATAGTATGCGAGCTATCATTAAATATAGGTAAGTTCTGCTCATGTTACAGTATTACCAAAATGAAATGAGTGTATGATAAGATGAGTTGGAAAGTCAAAAAAAGCTATTCGTTAGTGGCTGTACTTTAATCAAACCCTGTTGTTTGCAAATATATCTTAGCTTCAACTTTCACTCTTTTATCTGAAGCATTCGGATAATCCCAGGTTTTTAACTCTCTTTTCTTATTTGAAAAATCAAAGTATAACGTTTGAACCTCAAGTGACTTCCTTTTAATTAATATTAATAGGCTATCTTCTATATCCTGTGTTGCTTTAATATTCAATCTGCAACAATTATAACCAAGCTCATACAAAAGGTTTTGTATTTCAATTGAATTGTCTCCATTAAATGATAATGAATCAGTACAAAGCTCAATGTCAGGATAGCTTTTCGTCAATTCAACTAACCTTTGTAACTTCTGTCTATCAGGAGTTGAATGGCATCCGGAATTCAGCATAACCGAAAAACTCAAAACAATAATGTAGCTAAACGACTTCATTTATATTAAAGATACTAAGCATTGTTTTGGTTAGTGTCTTCACGAACCAGTTTTTATTTCTTATTTTCGATTCGGATTAGGTTTAAGTGAAAACCAGTAATCTTTGTTAAACAGTATCCACCAAAACATGGAAAACCAAAAACCATCTTCTTCCAACCGTCGAAAATTTATCATCAATGCTGCAAAAGTAGCAGGGGTTGGTGCAGCAGGATTTATTTATTTCAAAGGCTGCAACAACGAAGAATCGGAGGTAGTACCGCCGCCCATCGGCAAACATGTATTCCTTACCAAACCTTACCTGCATTCCATTTTACCTGAACGTGTGAGCATCCGCTGGATCAGCAACCTGCAAAATTTTGGCTGGGTTGAATATGGCGAAGCAGGAAAGCTCGATCAGAAAGCGGTGCTGATAAAAGATGGATTGGTGAATGCGTATAACCGTGTTCATGAAGTTCATTTGGAACAATTAAAACCCGGAACGGTATATCAGTACCGTGTTGCATCGAAACATATAAAAAGTTTTGATGGTGAAGACACAATTAACTATGGTGAAACTATTTACAGTGATACATATTCTTTCACAACCTTTAACCATACTGCAAAGGAAGTAAGCTGGCTGGTGATGAATGATATTCATGACCGGCCCGAATCTTTTCCGCTGTTGCTGAAGCTGAATAAAAACAATCCCTATGATTTTGTTTTTCTGAATGGGGATATGTTCAATTTTCAAAGTGACGAAGAACAGATCATTGAGCATTTGCTGAAACCATGTACAGA
>JBEBHT010000198.1:0-7725 GCA_040081135.1 Lacibacter sp.
ATATTTGAAATAAGACAGCCCGATACAGTGCAATTGCGATTGTATTTATTAAAGAATATTGCATTGCCTCCAAGGTTGGTAAGTGTACAATTCTTAAGTGTACAATTTACTGCGCCTTCATAAAGCACAGCGCCACCACGATAAATTGTCCAGTCGCTGCGCAACAACGGTTCTTTATTCTCCATGAATGTGCGTAGCGTTTGAGTGAGTGTTAAGCCCTCGATATTAATATTTGTTACAGGTGCTTTTTCGCTGCCTTTAAATTCAAATAAATGAGCAATCTGTGGTGTTTCAATTGTTGCTGTTGTTAAATCAAGTCCAGCAGGAGGATAATAATAAAGTGTTTTTGTTTTTTTATCGTAATACCATTCGTTTACTGTATCCAGTTCTTCAAAAACATTTTCAACAAAGCGATGCGTTTCGTGCATACCCATTCTGCGGTTATTCTGCCAGCCTCCTTCAAGTGTAAGTTCGCCCTTATCGTTTTTTCCAGTGATGATGTAATGAAAGTCGCCCCACATAGAGCCATGCAATGCATGTACATAACCACCCGCAGGAGATTGCCAATATGCTGCACGTTCTTTTGATATGGCATTGGCAGAAGTTCCGCCGAGGTAACGGGCAGCAGCTTCATAGTTTGGGTAACGGGCCATCCGCTGCAACTTTCCATTGACAAACAATTCATCGAAGAGTACATCCGGAATTACTTCTGCCTGCCAGATTCTATTTTTGTACTTCTTCCATTTCAATTGTAAAGCCACTGCTCCGCTAACGGTAACTTTTTGATTATTAAAATTCTTAATGCTGAGTGTTCCCTTTTGCTTTCGTGCATCTTCTGCTGTAAAAACTACCGGCTGTTTTAAATGATAGACCCCTTCTAAAAGATAAATCACAACAGGTCCGGGAATTTTCCTTGCCTTCAATTTTGCATGGTCTATACCTGCAAATGGTTTTGCTATGGTGCCGGGATTGGTATTTTTTCCTTTGGGAGAAACAAAGAATGTGGTTTGCGCTAAGGCGCTTGTGTTGATTATAACGAGGCAAGCCGTTATATAAAGTATGTTTAGTATCACCCTCACTTCTTCAAATTATTTTGTAATTACACCCAATTCAGCATAATCACTATTACTATTGTCATCAGCGTTTTTCAATGCATTTAGTCTTTATGCCGTTGTTGATATCCCTTACTGACAGCTTCTATACTAATTACAGTTGGCAAAAAACCGTCAAGGGCGAAAGTAGTTTCTATTGCTGTTAAACAAGGAGCGAATTGTTGCAAACTATGGTATTAAATGTTGCAAATAGTTGATTTTTCAGCATTTCATCCACATATCCTGCTATTGGCATTTCGCTGATACATTTCGGTAAGATTTCCGTCGGTTAGGGCACAGAGCCGTAATTGAGTATCTTGAAAATTTGCCGAAATGAACTTTCATTCTTTTACCATTGAATTTTATAAAACACAATTCCCTGCCGTGGCAATGGTGTTTCTATTTGCAGCAAACCCTTGCTCACTTTTTTTTGTTTACCTGATGTCTGTTCCAATTGTCCTTCTTTTTCTAACCGGGCGATTTGCTCTTTGTTTGGCTGTTGTGGCGAACCCATTGCCTTCCACACTTCATAAGAATTGCTGTGGTCTTTATCAATGCGGTATTCCTTCAGCGTTATATTGGCTGATGGTATGCCCTTTATTTCCAATTGCACATTTTCAGTTTCACCAGTAAGATCATCGTCATGATAATTCCAAATCAATACCGTTGCTGTACGATTTTCTTTGGCGGCAATGGCGCCAATGTCGGTAGTTTGCTTTCGCACACCGGAATCACGAATGCTGAATAAAGAATACATCCGGTTGCTGTTCACATCTACTCGATTTCCTTTCATCATTCCAAACATGCGGAATACATTCAATACAGGTTTATCTACGCCGTTTGTTGCCAGGTCACGGAAACCATAAAACCAGGGCTGGTTTTCAAATTCAAAAGACCAGGAGACTGCCCCCAGAAAATTTATCTTATAGTAATCGGCCAATAAATATTTCCTTGCAAAAGACGCTGCGGTGTAAGACGAATACATGGTTCCGTTGCGATAAGCATTCTCAGGATTAGTTGCCATGCCGCAGGCAGCACAGCCTTCGGGATCGGATTCGCCAATGACAATCGGCAAATGCCTCAGGGCAGAAAACGAATCAACCAATTGAAATCCTCTTGAAATATCTGTCAACTGATTGCCGATAGCCATCCGCACATGACCATCCACAACCCTCGGTCCTCCTTTGGCATGGAATGCAATGAAATCAACAGGTGCTCCAATTTTCCCGGTGGCGTAGTTGGTATCGCTGATGCAATGCTGTAAAAAAGTTTTTAGAAATTCCCTTGCTTTATCCCAGCCGGGACCTGTTGTGTGAGGGCCTCCCATTTTTGCGGTTGGCAATGCTCTTTTAACAGCATCGGCAGTGTAATCATACAATTTGCAATACTCCTGCAATGTTCCCTGCCAGTATCCGATGTTGGGTTCATTCCACAGCTCCCAGTACCAGCTCTCCACTTCTTTTTTTCCGTAACGCTGCACACTATGCTTCACCCATTCATAAACAAGATCAGCCCATTTTTTATAGTCATTTGGCGGATAAGCCCAGCCTGTAAAAATGTTGTTGTACTTATTGCCAGGTTCCCAGTTATGTTTGTAAGGTTGTGGTTTTGATGACAACGCTTCAGGCATAAAGCCGATTTCTGCAATGGGCTTCATACCCCGTTGTACATAAGTATCAAAGATGCTGTCAATGATTTTCCAGTTGTAAACAGGATTGCCATTGGCATCTTCTGTGTATGCGTTTGTTGATCCCCATTTTAACGCCGGAGTTCCATCCCCGGTTGTAAGCAGGTTGTGAGCACGTACATAAACAGGCACAGGACTTAAAGCGGCTATTTCTGAAAGCAGTTTTTTACCGTCTTTCATGTAGGTGTAATTCGGCTCATCGTAGCCAAACCAGGCCCAAACAGGATCCATGTTGCCTGTTTTTTTAGTGAGGTCAACTTTAATAACAGGCTGCTGTGCCTGTACAAAGCCAGTTGTGATTACAGACAGAAGAAATGATAATTGAAGAATAATTTTTTGCATAATCTTTAATTTGTTATGTAATTGTTTGCTGCCAACATCTCAATTCTTCTGATAAAAATTATTTCCCAACTCAAACGTCAGGAAATAACTATTACTAATTATTTTGTAATTATATCCAACTCAGCATAACCAATATTATTATTGTTATCGGCGTTTTTCAAAGCACTTAGTTTAATATATCTGGCCTTTGTTGCTATGAACATTTTTGTTTGCCACAACGGATTATTTTTAATGTTGGAAAATTCTCCTTCGCTCACCAATTTCCAATCAACGCCATCGGTTGAAACAAAAAACCGGTATTGCGAAATAAGTCCGCCACCCCACAAACTTTGGTCGGGTAAGTATTTAAAACCAAGTAAATTTTCTTCTTTACCTAAATCAATAACTACATCTGCAGGAAGTTTTATCTTGTTATCCTGATGCCATGCTGTTGAGCTGTTTCCATCAATCATTGCATTTACTTTCTCATCACTGATTCCAATAATTTTCCAACTCTTTCTTACAATATCAAATTTTTCCTGTGTTACGCTGCTTGTCTTTTTGGAAGCGGGATCAAAAGCAATGGCTCTTATTTCAACTTTTCCATCAGTTACAAATGCTGATGTATATTTTTTTGATTGTGTTGTTGGAAAAATTCCGTTTGTGGTATAAAATATTTTCGATTCAGCATCAGCAGGTGTTATCGTTATTTCGCCCAATTGATTGCGGATAATGGTTGGCGCAGCTAAAATTTGCGGAGCATTATAAACTCCAATATTGGAGATTAACGGACATGCTTTTGAATCGTTTATATTAAACCGAAGTTGAGTTGCTGTTACAGTGGGAAAACGAAGGATACGTTTATACCCGATGGTGGTTGCTTTTGCCAGTTCTTTCCAACTGCCATTAACCAATGCTTCCATAGAAAACGATTTTACCCTTTGCCCCAAACGAATATACTCCTGCACCAAAAAACGATTAAAAGTGGTTGCCTTCCCAAAGTTGATTGTTAGCGATGACGCAGTAACATTTTCATCAGTGGCCCAATACGTATTTTTATTTTCATCAATCACATTTTGAGCGCCATATCTTTTATCGTTATTGCGAAAATTTGTTGCTGCTGCTTTTGCATTTCGTACAAGGTTTATGGCAAATGCTTTTTTAGCTGCAATGCCAAATTCTATGGCCTTTTTTTCATCTATTTCATGAATCAATCCATTGGGCATAATGGGAAAATTGAGCAGCATAGTAGCATTACGACCAATAGAGTTGTAATATAAATCCATTAATTGCGGCAACGCTTTTACTCTCGTATTTTCAGCAGGATGATAAAACCATTCGGGGCGGTTAGATGTGTTTACTTCCGCAGGCACCCATGCGTTTCCGTTTTCTAAACCAAAGTGCAGCATGTTCCATGAAACATCGCCGGTACTGTCTAACAAACTCCAATTGGTTTCGCCAACGTAACCGGATTCTGTACCTACCCAGCGCAAATCTCCCCTTTTACCACCATCGTTCCATATTACACATTGTGGTTGCAATTTGCGTACAAGTTTGTAAGTATTTTCCCAATCGTAATAAGTAGTACGGTCGATGGTACGGGTTTCGTTGGCACCACCATAATATCCATCGCCGCCATTGGCACCATCAAACCACACTTCGAAAATTGGTCCGTAGTTAGTGAGTAATTCTGTAAGTTGATTTCTGAAATAAGTAATGTATTCTGGCTTTCCATAGTCGGCCCTGTTTCTATCCCAGGGAGATAAATAAATTCCCAGCTTCAATCCATATTCTTTGCAGGCATCGGCCATTTCACGGACCACATCACCTTTGCCATTTTTCCAGGGAGCATTTTTCACCGAATACTCTGTGTACTTTGAAGGCCACAAAGAAAAGCCGCAGTGATGTTTTGCTGTAATGATGATACCTTTCATGCCGGCTTGTTTACATATACTGGCCCACTGACGGCAATCCAGTTTTTCAGGATTAAACAATTTTACATCTTCATTGCCAAAGCCCCAGGATGCGTCGGTATAAGTGTTTAATGAAAAATGTACAAAAGCATATTGTTCCATTTCCTGCACACGCATTTGATTGGCAGTTGGAACCGGTCCAAAGGCTGCAGGTGCTTTTGTTTGGGCATGTGCAAAATCAATTGAAGAAACGGAAAGAATTATTCCGCATAAAAAATACTTCATCATACTATTTGCTGTGTTAGATAATTTCATTTTTCTCTACTTTGTTTTTATAGTAATACCTGCTTCTTTTAAATTAGCAGATGTAACCGTTAATTTAATATCGCCAACACCCTGCGTACTTCTTATTACAACCAAAGCTCTGCCTTTCCAGGCTTTACGTGTATTGGCGGTATATTGTTCCCAGTCTTTCAGATCGGCATTATCAACTCCAGCAATTACACCTGGGCCTTCAATTTTGAAATGCAAACGGTCTGCAGCATTCGGCTGTAATATTCCGTCCTTATCAGTTATTTCAATAGTGATGTATGATAAATCCTGTCCGTTGGCAAGTATCTCTTTCCGGTCGGCTGTTAATTTTATTTTTGCAGCATCGCCTGCAGTTTGCAAAATTGTTGATTCTATTTCCTTATCATTTTCTACAGCAACAGCTTTTAAAACTCCTGCAGCATAAGGC
Source organism: Lacibacter sp. (assembly GCA_040081135.1). GTDB lineage: Bacteria > Bacteroidota > Bacteroidia > Chitinophagales > Chitinophagaceae > Lacibacter. The sequence continues at coordinate 5,752 of JBEBHT010000198.1, forward strand.
ACTAAAAATGTTGCTTTAAACTCTTCTTTTATTGATGTGTTTTTTTCGCCAATTAATTGACCATTTAAGTATAGCCTTACTTTTGGATATTTTGAATACACTTCAACTGGTATCGTTTTTCCTTCATAACCCGGCCATGTCCAGCTTTCCCAGGTTGGCCATACCGACCATAAGGTTGTTTTGATTTCTAACGGTTCAGGCGCTGGTTCACAAACAGCCATGTAGAGTTTTTCGTTACTATTATACAACATGCTCCTGTAATGTGATATGGGTTTTCTCCAACCAATCAAATCTATATCTCCACAATAAGCGCCATGATTTGGAAAAAAATCATTCTCCCAATGCTCACCGGGTGTCTCGCCCGAATAATACCAGCGGCCAATTCCTGATTCGCCCAAATAATCAATCGCCGTCCAAACAATATCTCCGATTATATAATTATTTTCCTGCACCAATTTCCAATTGGCAAATGCATCTTTCGGATAGGATTCAGTCTGCAGGATAATCCTGGAAGGAACCCGCTGGTGATCAGATGGGGCACGATGTAGTTGATAGTTGTATCCACAAACATCATGTTCTGCCATCAACGAATCAAAAATCTCCCAATCTTTATCCCAAGTGGTCATTGCAGATGTAACAGGACGGGAGATATCTATTTTTTTTATAGCATTTGTAAGCATGCGGGCAGTTTCAACGGCTTCCGGTTTTTTTCTTTCGATTATTTCATTACCTGTACTCCACATAATAATGGAAGGATGATTCCGGTCACGCAAAATCATTGCATCTAAGTCACGTTTCCACCACTGGCCAAAATACTCAGCATAATCATGCGTGTTTTTTCCAGTTCTCCAGCAATCAAAAGATTCGTCTATTACCAGCAAGCCCAGTTTATCGCAGGCATCAAGGAAAGCTTCCGACGGTGGATTGTGCGAAGTGCGAACTGCATTGAATCCACCAGCTTTAAGCAATTCAACTTTTCGTTCTTCGGCACGGTCAAAAGCAGCAGCGCCTAAGCAACCATTGTCGTGATGCACACAACCGCCGTTTAGTTTCACTGTTTTTCCGTTTAATTGAAATCCATTTTCGACAGTAAACTTTATGGAACGGATACCAAAACCTGTTTTTGTATCGTCAAGTACTTTTTTATTTTTCACTACTTGCACCTGCGCATGATATAAATGAGGAGTTTCAGGTGTCCAAAGCATCGGATTTGAAACGGGTATGGTTTGAGTGATTTCCTTTTCACTATTAGCAGGAAGCTCAATTTTAACCTGACTATTTCCTGCACTTATAGCATTCTTATTCCAGAGAATAGTTTTGACAACTACAACCTGGGCTAATGAAGTTTCGTTTTTAACTTTTGTTTTCACCAGTACGGTTGCATTTATTTCAGATACTGCAGGAGTTGAAACAGCAACACCCCAATGCGTTACATGTACAGGATCGGTAACCATCATCCAGACATGACGATAGATTCCGGAACCACTGTACCAGCGACTGTTCATCTGTTGTGAATTATCTACCCGTACAGCAATAACATTTTCTTTTCCGAAGTTTAAATAAGGGGTAAGGTCGTAACTGAACGATGAGTAGCCATAAGGATACACACCCAGCGATTTCCCATTGACAAAGACTTCGGAATTCATATAAACGCCTTCAAAATAAATTGCTGTTTTTTTGGCTTTCCATTCTTCGGGCACATGAAAGGTTTTCCGATACCAACCAACTCCTGCCGGAAAATATCCGCCAGCTCCCCCTGTTGGATTTTTGGGATGAATTTGTCCTTCAATACTCCAGTCATGAGGCAGATCAAGTTTACGCCAGCTCTCATCATTAAACTCGTTTGCTTTGGCTTCGGCAGCATCGCCTGAAAAGAATTTCCAATCATAATCAAATAACTGTTTTCTTTCTACACCATTTTGTGCATAGCCTGAAAAAGAGTTTATAAACAGTATGAAGAGCAATACCATTTGT
>JBEBHT010000199.1:0-7719 GCA_040081135.1 Lacibacter sp.
AGAGGGCAGATTTATTTTTTCTGCATGGTTGCGAAGGATCAATGTGGTGTTGATAAGAAATTTTGAATGCTTTATTGGTGTTAGAAGCGTAATTGGCAGCCCGATACCTGAAGGAAAGAAGTGATCTCTTTCTAAAGGAAGGATGCTTTGTTGATTGATACCGGGAAGGTTCACCTGCCAGTTTTCAAAGTATGGACTCAGCACCAAAGCTCCTCCAGTCTTTTTAAAACGGATGGGCAGTGTAAGACTTGCATTGAAATACTGAAAAGAATTTTTGTCTTTGTTTCTTCTGAAGAATCCATTATCAGGCGATTGCAGTGTGCGGACATTGAGAACATCAACATAAGGCTGAGCAAAAGAAACTGTTGCTGTAAAAACAAAAACTATAAAGAATAACCCGTTGCGCATTTGAATTTTTTTCAGTGAAGTAGCTTCAGACGGTTATTGTTTCAATGAATAGAGTTTGAAAGTAGGACATTTTCTGATGAAAGGATATTCATTACCCAAAGGCTGCGGGATGGAAGCGGTAGCTCCCGCCATCAGCGGGACTACAAGCGTACAGCCCGAACCAAAGCTGACGAAGGATTTGCAGCCAACAGCTCCAAAATTTCCTTTGTTTTCAGGCATTTTCGGGGCTATGAAAATAATTGTGCAAAATATTTACTGTAAATCAGCGTGTTGTGAAAGTGCGATAAAAAAATAGTTCTGTTTTTCTTTGGTTATATGCTTTCTGTACGGCTACCTTTGCGACCCCGTTGTTAAAACGGAATTTTTCAACAAATCCACGGGATGGCGTGGTAAAAATTAAAAAACAATGAGTAAACTACATTTCACTACAAAGCATGCGAACGAAGCTACCGTGCAACGTAACTGGTACGTTGTAGACGGCACCAATCAAACCGTTGGCCGCATGTGTTCAAAAATTGCTGCTATTTTACGTGGTAAGAACAAAGCTTATTACACTCCCCACGTTGATTGTGGCGATTATGTAATTGTCATTAATGCCGAAAAAGTAAAATTCACCGGTACTAAGATTGATTACAAAGAGTATCATAATTTCAGTGGTTACCCAGGTGGCCAGAAAATTGAAATTGCAAAGGATTTGCAGCGTCGTCGTCCTGAAGTAATTGTTGAGCGTGCCGTAAAAGGTATGTTACCAAAAACTATTTTGGGCCGCAAGATGTACAAAAAGTTATTTGTATATGTTGGCGAGAAGCATAATCAAACTGCTCAGCAACCAGTAGAACTGAAGTTCTGATCATCAATCACTCAATTACAAAATTCCAAATAAGATATAATGGAAAAGCAAAAAAATGCAGTTGGTCGCCGTAAAGAAGCTATTACCCGTGTGTTCATGAGCAAGGGTACAGGTAACATTATTGTGAACGACAAAAATTACAAACAATATTTCAGCCTGATGTATTTACAAAACCAGGTTGAGGCTCCTTTAAAAACAACTGATTCATTAGACAAGTTTGATATAAAGGTGAATGCTACAGGTGGGGGTATTAAAGGCCAGGCTGAAGCAATAAAGCTGGGTATTGCCCGTGCATTGCTGGAGGTAAATGCTGAATATCGTCCTTTATTGAAAGCTGCGGGTTTATTAAAGCGTGATCCCCGTGGTGTTGAACGTAAGAAATTTGGTCATAAGAAAGCACGTAGAAGCTTCCAGTTCTCTAAACGTTAATACACACATTGGCCTTTGGCCAATGATTGCGATCAAACAATTTTTAAAAACGATTATACAAATACAATGGAAAATAACACTTCATTACAACAGCAATTACTCGAAGCAGGTGTGCATTTCGGTCACCTGAAAAAGAAGTGGAATCCCAAGATGCTGCCTTACATCTTTGCTGAAAAGAAAGGCATTCACATCATTGATCTTAACAGAACTGTAGAAGGTTTGCAGGAAACTGCAGCTGCAATGAAACAGATTGCACGCAGCGGAAAGAAGATCATGTTTGTGGCAACAAAAAAACAAGCCAAAGAAATAGTAACTGAATGTGCACAGAAAGTAAACATGCCTTATGTAACCGACCGTTGGTTAGGTGGTATGTTAACCAACTTCAACACCGTTCGTAAGAGCGTGAAGAAAATGCAGAGCATTGAAAAAATGCTGGGCGATGGTTCTTTCGACAGCATTACCAAGAAAGAGCGTTTACAGTTAAGCCGTGATAAAGAAAAGATGGAAAAAGTATTAGGCGGTATTGCCAACATGAGCCGTATCCCTGCTGCCTTATTCCTCGTTGATATTGGTCATGAGCATATTGCATTGGCTGAAGCAAAACGTTTAGGCGTAACTACATTTGGTGTGGTTGATACCAACTGCGATCCGAATAAAGTGGATTTCTTCATCCCCGGCAACGATGATGCAACGAAATCAATTGCTATCATTACTCAATACCTTACTGCTGCAATTGCTGAAGGATTAGCTGAGCGTCAGAATGAAAAAGAAGAAGACGAAACTGAAGAAGTAAGTGACGATAATTCTAAGTTTGATGTGAATGACGAAGGCGGAAGAGAAAGAGGCGGACGTGGTGCAGGCCGTGGTGCAGGTAGAGGCCCCGGTGGAAACAGCGGTGGACCTGGTGGTGCTGGTGGCGGACCAAAGCGTCGTGTACCAAGTACACAGAAGCGTACGTCTTCAAGATAAGATCAGTTGAACGTGTGAATAAGAAGATGGAAGATGTAATCTTATTCCCGCACAGAATATATAACTGATGTAACAATCAGATCATTGAAAATGCTTCCTGCTTTAAATTCCTAAAAGAGTTTTGCAGGAAGCATTTTTCCCTGCCGGAAGTCAGGCAGGAAATTTTAAAACTCAAATAACTAAGTATATGTCTACTGTAACAATAAGTGCACAGGATATTAATAAGCTTCGCCAGGCAACTGGGGCAGGAATGATGGATTGCCGTAAAGCATTAACTGAAACAAATGGTGATTTTGAAGCAGCGATCGACTGGTTGCGCAAGCAGGGCCAGAAAGTTGCCGCTAAACGCAGCGACCGTGAAGCAAAAGAAGGTGTGGTGATTGCCCAGACAACTGCTGATCACAAAACAGGTTTTGTAGTTTGTATCAGCTGCGAAACTGATTTCGTAAGTAAGAATGCAGACTTTGTTGCATTTGCTCAATCAATTGCTGATGCTGCAGTTGCTAACAATGTAAAATCTGTTGACGAACTGAATGCTGCTTTAGTAAACGGTGCAAAAGTATCAGACCTGATCAACGATAAATTAGCTGCCATCGGTGAAAAAATTGGTGTAAGCAAATTTGAACGCATCGAAGCTCCTTATGTTGCTTCCTACATTCACGGTTCATACCGCATGGGTGTATTGGTTGGTTTAAATAAAGAAGCTGCTGATGCAGGTAAAGACGTTGCAATGCAGATTGCTGCTATGAACCCTGTAGCAGTTGATCCTGAAAGTGTTCCTGCTGATGTGGTGGCACGTGAAAAAGATATTATTGTTGAGCTGATGAAGCAGGATCCGAAGATGGCAGGCAAGCCTGATGAAATGATTGCTAAAATTGCTGATGGTAAAATGAATGCATTCTTTAAAGAGCAAACATTACTGGCACAGGCATTTGTAAAAGATGCTTCTAAGAATGTAGGTGATTACCTGAAAGCTTCAGGCGATTTAAAAGTTACTGAGTTTAAGAGAGTAGCTTTAGGATAAGAGTAAAATGTAATCCTGATACGATCCCGTATACGAAAGTGCACGGGATTTTTTATTGTACAAATTGCGCCTGATGAAAATCAAAGTCCAGTACATTTGGAAAAACAATAACCCATGGAGGAAAAGTTAAACTTTCTGCAGCATCAATATATTTCAATCATCCGGAATGCTGACTCCACTGTAGCTGCCAAATGGGGTAAGATGAATTTTCAGCAAATGCTGGAACATGTATCAGCTTTTTTCAAAGTATCAACAAAGAAGATTCATTTTGATTTGGTTACACCAACGGAACACCTGCCCAAATTCAAAGAATTTTTAATGAGTGATAAGCAGTTCAGAGAAAATACAAAAGCACCGGTCAGTATTATTGGTGAAGAACCATTCCCAACTCATTATGCAACTGTAGAAGAAGCTGTTGTCAAACTGGAACAGGAGGTCAATCATTTTTTTGAATATTATGCGAATAACAATGGTGCGACTGCAGTCCACCCTGTGTTTGGCGAATTGAATTTTGAAGAATGGGTAAGGTTACATTACAAACATGTAACACATCATCTTCGACAGTTTGGTTTGCTGTAACTGAAGCAACTCATTCAACCCTTCATCTTTTCTTTAACTTTGCTGATAACGAATTGCAGTATGAATAAACTTGGTAACTATATTACCGGAAGCTGGATTACCGGTGACGGCGAAGGGCAACTTTTATACAATGCCGTAACCAGTGAGGCAATAGCAGCAGCTTCAACCAAAGGATTAGACTTTCAATCCATCACCAATTATGCACGAACAGTAGGAAATCCTGCACTCCGCAAAATGACTTTTCATGAGCGTGGAAACATGCTCAAAGCGTTGGCCTTTCATTTAAGAAAGCATCTCGATAAATTTTATGCAATCAGTTATCAAACCGGCGCAACCAAAGCAGACAGCTGGGTTGATATTGAAGGTGGTATTGGTAATTTGTTTGCCAATGCATCTTTGCGAAGAAAATTTCCAGATGAAGTTTTTTGTGTAGATGGAGAAAGTCACAATCTCAGTAAGAACAATACTTTCATGGGTACACATATATTGGTGCCGAAGGAAGGTGTTGCCATTCATATTAATGCGTTTAATTTTCCGGTATGGGGAATGCTTGAAAAGATAGCGGTGAATTTATTAGCAGGTATGCCGGCGATTGTAAAACCTGCAACCGTTACTTCTTATTTAACGGAAGCTGTTGTACGGGAAATCATCGCATCAAACATATTACCCGAAGGTGCATTGCAATTAGTGTGCGGTAGTGCCGGTGATTTGCTGGAGCATGTAACCTCGCAGGATGTGATCACTTTTACTGGCAGTGCGTCAACAGGATTGATGTTAAGGAGTCAGCCAAAAATTTTGAAAGAGAATGTTCCGTTTAATATGGAAGCAGATTCGCTCAACTGTATTGTGCTGGGTGAAGATGTAACACCCGGAAAACCGGAGTGGGATATTTTTATTAAAGAAGTGCGTAAAGAAATGACTCTGAAAGCCGGACAACGTTGCACAGGTATCCGCCGCATATTTGTTCCTGAAAATAAAATGGAAGACATGTGGAAAGCCATCTCAACATCATTGGCGCAAACAGTTATCGGAAATCCATTGAATGAAAAAGTAAGGATGGGAAGCCTGGCTGGAGAAACGCAACGCAGAGAAGTAAGAGAACAGGTGCAGAAATTACTAGCATCTTCACAAATTGTTTATGGAAGTCTTGATAGTGTAAATGTTATTGATGCTGATGCAAACAAAGGATCATTTATTTCTCCTGTATTATTGAAAAATGAATTGCCCAGGACTTCAGCTGAGGTGCACGAAGTGGAAGCCTTTGGTCCGGTAAGTACAATCATGCCATATAAAGGAATTGAGGAAGCAATTGCTTTGAGCAAATTAGGAAAGGGAAGTTTGTGTTCATCAATTGTAACTGCAGATGATAAAATTGCAAAGCAGTATGTGATTGGAGCAGCAACGCATCACGGAAGAATATTGGTATTGAATAATGAATGTGCAAAAGAAAGCACGGGACATGGTTCCCCATTGCCTTTGCTGGTGCATGGCGGTCCCGGCCGTGCTGGGGGTGGCGAAGAAATGGGTGGATTACGTGGCGTTAAACATTATCTGCAACGCACTGCCATACAGGGTTCACCAACAACTATTACAGCCATCACCAATGTATACCAGCCGAATGCAAAAGGGAATGATCCTGGTAAACATCCATTTAAAAAATATTTTGAAGAGTTGCAGATCGGTGACCAGATCATCACTGACAAAAGAACAATCACCAGCGAAGATATTGACCGGTTTGCTGATTTAAGCGGGGATCATTTTTATGCACATATTAAAACCACTGATTTTACCGGAACCATGTTTGAGCAACAGGTAGCGCATGGTTATTTTATCATGAGTATTGCTGCCGGCTTATTTGTTGACAGTTATGAAAAGAACCCGGTATTACTGAACTATGGTATTGATGATTTACGGTTTACAAAACCTGTTTACCCGGGAGCAGAAGTATATATCCGGTTTACCTGCAAAGAGAAACTGCCAAATGATAAACGGGTGATTGAAAACCCTGAAGATTTTAAACGGGGCGATGATATTGAAAAAGGAATTGTTAAATGGCTGGTTGAATTTATTGATGAAACCGACGAGATAACAGGCATTGCTACTATTTTAACAATGGTAAAAAGATTGCAGCAGTAACTCATTGTTTTTATGCTGCAAGTGCAGTAACTTGAAAAGACTAAATAACCGATCATGATAAAGCAGGGAAATGAGGCATATGTAAATACTGAAGTACATAAGGGAATTGCATTTATTGAATTTTTTCATCCGCAGAGCAACTCTCTGCCAGGTGTTATATTAAAGGAATTAGCTAATGCTATTATGCATGCAGCAACTGATCCGAATGTACTGGTTGTTATCATACGCTCAGGTGGTGAAAAAGCATTTTGTGCCGGCGCAAGTTTTGATGAACTTGTAACAATAAAGAATGAAAAAGAGGGGCAGGCTTTTTTCAGTGGCTTTGCTAATGTGATTAATGCAATGCGGAAATGCCCCAAGTTTATTATTGTAAGGGTGCATGGTAAATGTGTAGGAGGTGGTGTTGGTATTGCAGCAGCAGCCGACTATGCCATTGCAGTTGAAGGAGCAGATATTAAACTGAGTGAACTGGCAATTGGAATTGGACCGTTTGTAATAGGACCTGCTGTAGAAAGAAAAATGGGTGTTTCTTCCTATTCGCAATTATCTATTGATGCAGGCAGCTGGCGCAATGCTGATTGGGCAAGACGTAAAGGCCTGTTTGCTGAATTACATCAAACAGTTGCGGCGATGGATGAATCAATTGAAAAACTGGCAAATACATTATCTCATTCCTATCCTGAAGCAATGAGCGAAATGAAAAAAGTTTTCTGGAAGGGAACAGAGCACTGGGATGAATTACTGATTGAACGGGCAAAGATCAGCGGCAGACTGGTGTTAAGCGAATTTACAAAGCAGGCGATTGAACGGACAAAAACCAAATCAGCAAACTGATCAGCAACCTTCAAAAATACCTACAGTAAATTCAATTAGCTTGTTGTTGTCCAGTTTAAATTCAATTGTGCCGGGATTGTTTTCTCCCATCAGCAGTATGATCCATTTTGTTTTGCTTGGTACAAAATCGCCTTTTTCGTTTTTATCATAGGCCCTGTAAATATTCATGTTGTAATCGTTATAAGTACTGATGATTTTTAATTTATCATCACCAAGTGCAACTCCCGATTTTGTTTTAAACAGCGGCGACTTTCCTGAAATGGAATAAATCGAAATCTCCGTTTTTGTTTGATCAATTGATTTCTTGTAAAATACAAATGTAATGTTGGCTTCTTTGTATTTCAATGTCACAGTATCATTGTCATAATCATCTTTCTTTGAACTGTGAGGCGTCATAATTGTCTGGTTCAGAATTTTTTCAACTTCAGATTTTTTCATGTCAAGCTTAAATGGCCCGATGCCGTTTAATGTAACGATATAATCCTGTCTC
>JBEBHT010000200.1:0-7697 GCA_040081135.1 Lacibacter sp.
AATCGTTTTTCTAAAAATTCGTAAGCAGTAAATAATTTCAGTTTATGAAAAATAGGAACGAATGTAATGCTCAATACAATCATTGCTAAAGGCAAACCAAAATAATATTGTACAAAACGCATCCCGTCAGTATATGCCTGACCAGGTGCCGTTAAAAACGTAATGGCACTTGCCTGTGTACCCATAATACTCAACATCACCAGCCACCAGGGCATTTGCCGGTTGCTCAAAAAATATCCTTCCAGGTTTTTTGAAGTACGGCTTTTGTACATGCCGTAAGAGATCACTCCCAGCAATGTAACAATCAATACGGTCCAGTCTGTAAGTTGAAAATTCATGCAAACTGTTGGGTGAAGAAATAAAAGAAGATGATGAGTAAAAGCAACTCGGCTGCCACGCTGATGTACCAGCCTGTCCAGTTCGTTTCTTTTTTATTTGGCGAATCGTTCATGAATGATTTTATTTTTTTGATCCCAGCTACTCTGCAAACATCTACTGCATTGGCGTCGCACCCATGTACGGTATTGCATTATTCATCAAGGCTTTCTTTCGGCAATGCTCAAGATAAACTACTCAGTCTGACAACACTCTAACTCTTATCTCCTGTCATCATCCTGCGGCCTCGGTTTCATCACATAAGCAATCAACAAACTCAAACCAATGCCCAGTAATAAACCATAAGCAATCCGTTTGCTGATAAACCCGATAAGCAAACCAATACCAAGCCCTATTAATAATGTCCGTTCAATTGATGATTGTTTCTGTTTGCTCATATCCAACTGCACTTTTAAAATTGCATAATTTTTTACTTCTTAACACCCGGCTTTTTTGAACTCAATAAGGGCTTTGCCAATAAGTTAGCTATTAATCGGTATGCACCGGGAACACCCGCCGGCAATTGTCTGAAAAATGCAACAGATGAATATACAAATCTTCCCTTACCATAATCTGCAACAATTAAACTTCCTTTCCGCTGAGGCTCACCTGCATCATTCATACCGAGTATTGAAACATAATTGCTGTCTGTATTTTCAGCTTCATATACACTCCGTTCCTGCACCCATCCATCAAAATCTTTTTCTGTGATCTTATTTGGGTAATTCAGCACCGCATGTTTGGGAGCAAGGAAACTTACTTTCGCATCTTCTTCCGTTACCCTGTTTCTTGAAATGGTAAAGGGATAAGGCGACATCTTTGCTTTCACCGGACCAATCTGGTTGCTGGTATTATACTGAACTAATAACACACCGCCATCCTTTACATACTGCATCAATGCATCATAAGCACTGCTCAGCCAGGGATGTACATTATAAGCACGAATACCGGTAACAACTGCATCGTATTGTTTTAAATTTTCAACAGTCAATTGCTCTTCTTTCAAAAAATCAACTTTATATCCCAACTGTTCAAGACAGTAAGGCAGAAAGTCTCCGGCTCCATTAATATATCCAACTTTCTTTCCCGTGATCTTTACATCAACTTCAACAACTTTTGTAACTGCGTCAGGAAAATAAGTGATAACAGGAATATGATCATATTCAATTTTACGAACCCGTTGCCTGTTAAACCTGGAAACTCCTGATGTAAAACTTGGCTGCACAAAAGTTGTTGAGCCATTTACAAACCGGTCGGGTTTTACTGCCACCTGCTGTTCATAATCCTGCCCCTTCACAAACTGAAAATTTCCATAATCAGGTTTCAACTTCCAGCCGTTAGAGGTGTTGATTGAAACAGATGCTTTTGTTTTAAGAGTTGCCTGCGGAGAAAACGTAAAATTCGCATTTTTTGATTCGGTGTCTTTGAAAAGAAGCAATGAATTATTCGCTTTAATCAGTGCCGGCGGATATACAACCAGCTTTTGGTACAACTCCCCTTTTACAGCATCTGTAGACTTAAACATTACGGGTTTACTAAAAACAAAATCAGCTCCATAAACAGTTGCAAAAAATAAAGCTTCATAAACAGGAGCATTTTCTGCCATTCCAATCTTTGTCTGATCATCAACTGTAAAACTTCCTGTACTCATTGGTTTAGAAATCCAGTACGGCTCCGTTTCATTTCTCTTTACTAATATCTTTCTTACAAAGTTGATACTTTGATTAGGCATTAATATTTTGTTTAGAAAAGTATCAACAAAATAAGATTGTTCCAGCATTTCCTTTTTCAGTGATTCTTCATAAAAACTCAGCTTTGCTTTTATGCTATCTGGAATACGAGACATATTACTGCTGTCAATCCTGATTCTTTTAAGTTCAACAGGAACATTTGTTCTGCTGATCACATTAAAGTTTACACGAAGACTATCGCCCATTACAATAAACTCCTGGTTTGTACTCGCTTCCATCCATAATCCTGCACAGGCTTCAATCAAACTCTTTACTTCATTCAGTTTCTTATTCTTCCAGTCACCATCATTAATCCTTTCAATGGCTTTGTATAATTCAACCAAACTTTTTACAGAAGCAGATGGATTTTGAAAAGAATATTCAGCAACTATTTTATCAATGAGTTGGTTGATAGAAGTCCCGCCTTCATACCGGCTCCAATCAGTTACAATACCTTCAGCAAAATCATTCTTCATTGAATCGCCGCCTGTAAGTGTAAAGAATTCAATCGCATTTCCACGCTGACGTGGCACACCAAAACCCTGGCTCTTATGCTGACTGCGGCTTTCACTGGCAATTTCACCATAACCTTTACCAAGCAATGGATTAAAAACACCTACATCAATTTTCAGCTGATCATTACTGGTTGTATTTGTACTGCCAAAGTTGAAGGTGTTCCACATAATACGTTTGGCCTTCCATGGTTTTACACCATAATAAAATTGTTCAGGAAAACGATTGGGATCTGCCGCTGCATCAAATGCTTCACGGGCCAATACAGCCGACGAAGAATGATGCCCATGCCCTGCCCTGCTGTCGGGAGGAAAACGGGTCATAATCACATCGGGTTGAAACTTACGGATCACCCAAACCACATCACTCAATATTTTTTCTTTATCCCAAATGCGTAAGGTTTCATCTGTCGTTTTGGAAAAACCAAAATCATAAGCACGGGTAAAAAACTGCTCGGCACCATCCATTCTTCTTGCAGATAATAATTCCTGTGTACGGATCAAACCCAGTTCAATTCCCTGCTCATCACCAATCAGGTTTTGTCCACCATCTCCCCTTGTCATGCTTAAATACCCGGTTCGGTATAAACGCTCTTTGCTGAGGTATGCAAGCAGTCTTGTATTCTCATCATCAGGATGTGCAGCAATGTATAATACACTTCCAATTACTTTCAGCTTCTTTAACCCCAGCAGAATATCAGCACTGTTCAGTGTTTGAGGCGTTTGCGCAAATGAGTCCCCAGAAACCACTATTACAAAAAGCGCTATGAAAAATTTCTTCATGAAAAACATTTATTGGAGACGAAGATATAATTTGAAAATAAGAGATGTTTACCGATGCTGTAAATCATTGTTAAAGTGAACTTCCAAAAAACAAATAAGCCAGTAAAATGGAAGTGATGATACCAACAAGATCAGCAATCAGCATAGCTCCAATTGCATAACGTGTATTTTTTACTGCAACTGAACCAAAGTAAACGGCTATCACATAAAACGTAGTATCAGATGATCCCTGCAGAATACATGCTAATCTTCCTGCAAATGAATCAGCACCAAATGTTTTCATGGTATCGATCATCATTCCCCTTGCTCCGCTTCCGCTCATTGGTTTTATTAATGCAGTAGGCAGACCGTCAACAAAACGTGTATCAGTTCCAAGTGCAGCAAACAATGTCTTCATTCCATTAATGATCACATCAAATGTACCGCTGGTACGAAGCATGCTGATGGCCACCAGCATCCCAACGATGTATGGAATAATGCGGACACCGGTTTCAAAACCACCTTTGGCACCATCAACAAACGCATCAAACACATCTATTTTTTTATACAAACCTCCAAGCACAATGGCAACAAAAAGAACCAGGATGATTCCATTACTCAGCTTGCCCGAAAATAATTGTGCCTGTGAAGCATTCAAACCGGTTACATACAAAACCAGTAAAGCAATCACTGCAGAAATGCCAACCACCCATGCAAGAATCACCGGTTGAAACACATTGATTTTTTGTTTAAAAGAAACAACAAACATAGCCGCCATTGTTGCTGCAAACGTTGCAATCATACAGGGAATAAAAATATCGGTTGAGTTTTGTGCACCCAATCCCGATCTGAAAGCAATGATCGTTACAGGAATCAACGTTAGGCCTGATGCATGCAAAGCGAGGAACATGATCTGCGAATTGGAGGCAACTGCTTTATTTGGATTTAACTCCTGCAGACTTTCCATGGCCTTTAACCCAAATGGTGTAGCTGCGTTATCCAAATTCAACAGATTGGCAGAAAAATTCATCATCATATGCCCTGTTGCCGGATGTCCTTTTGGTATTTCAGGAAATATTCTTGAAAAGAAGGGCCAGATGATTTTAGATAAAACTCTCACTCCCCCTGCTTTCTCTGCAATACTGAGAAAGCCCATAAACAAAGCAAGGATACCAATAAGCGGAATAATAATATTAACCACTGCATTCATGGCCGTTTCAATAATACCATCAACCTTCCGCACCAGTTCCCGTTGCACTGATTTATAAGTAAACAGCTTTAGTGCAGGATTTGCAGCAGTGGCAATAGTCACTGAATCAGCCTTTAGGTTATCGGTGAGCAGAACCGTAGCTTTTTGAACCGAATCAACTTTGAAGTATCCATATTCTTTTAAGAAATCAGCATACTTGGGCGACAATTTCTGAGTAAGTGGTGATCCGACTGCATAATAAAATATGCTGTCGTATTTATCAGATGATTTGCCAACCACCATACGGTTGAAAATCCTTTCATCGCCTGAAACCATTTTAATGCCTGCCACAAGAAAAGCGATAATGATGAATGCACTCCAGATTCTGCTTAAAGCCATTAGTTATTTGAAATTTGATGTTTCAGATTTGAAATTTCTGCCTCAAGATTGTTGATTTTTACTAATCTGCCAAAAGCATCTTTTCACAACCTTCCTTTCGCTGCTAACTGCTGAAGGCTTATCTTTGCGGACTTAAAAAAAGACCATCAGAATTGTTGCAGTACAAGAGAGTGACACAAGGAACGCTGAATAAAGAACAAAAGCCGGCAACAACATCTGATATCGTACATCTAAAATCGCACTTTAAATTATGGGTTTAAAAGCTGGAATTGTAGGGTTACCGAACGTAGGGAAATCAACATTGTTTAACGCTGTGAGCAACAGTGCCAAAGCACAGGCGAGTAATTATCGTTTTTGCACCATTGAACCCAATGTGGGTTTGGTGGATGTGCCGGATAAACGTTTGGATAGACTGGCTGAGCTGGTAATCCCCGACCGTACTGTTCCTACACAGATCGAAATTGTTGATATTGCCGGTTTGGTAAGAGGTGCAAGTAAAGGTGAAGGATTAGGGAATAAGTTCCTTGCCAATATCCGTGAAGTGGATGCCATTATTCATGTGATCCGCTGTTTTGAAGATGAAAATGTATTGCGTGAAGAAGGAGCCATTAATCCTGTTAGTGATAAAGAAATCATTGATACAGAATTACAGCTGAAAGATCTTGATACCGTAGACCGGAAAATTCAGCGTGTTGAAAAAATGGCAAAGGTTGGTGACGCAAAAGCAAAAGATGAATTACATGCTTTGCAGAGATGTAAAGCACACCTGGAACAGGGTAAAAGTATCCGCAGCCTTGATTTAAACTCTGCTGAACTGGACCTGATTCAGGATTCATTTTTTCTTACTCAAAAGAAAGTGGTGTATGTAGCCAATGTAGATGAAGCAAGTATGCATGTTGGTAATAAATATTCACAGGCCCTGATTGAATCAGTAAAAGATGAAGATGCGGATGTGATTGTGATGAACAATAACATCGAAGCACAGATCAGTGAAATGGAAGATCCAGATGATAAACAGTTGTTCATGGATGAATACAAGATGACAGAACCTGCTTTGGACCGTTTAATTCACAGCACCTATCATTTATTGGGGCTACAGACCTACTTTACTGCCGGTGTGCAGGAAGTAAGAGCTTGGACCTTCCACAAAGGATGGAAAGCCCCTCAGTGTGCCGCTGTGATTCATACAGACTTTGAAAAAGGATTCATTAAAGCTGAGGTAATTGGTTATGATGATTACCTCACCTATAAAACAGAAGCCGCCTGCAGAGAAGCCGGGAAATTAAAGATTGAGGGAAAAGAATATGTTGTGAAAGATGGTGATGTAATGCATTTCAGGTTTAATGTATAAGTAAGCCCCAACCCTAAAGGGAGTGATAAGTTTATTTAAAAAAACCGATTCTAACAGAATCGGTTTTTTTATTCTCCCTTTATGGCCGGGGCAAAAAAATCCCCCGGTAAAACCAGGGGATAAGTATAATTTACTGAAGCAAGTTTAGCAGAGAACTCAGCTTTCTTTTTTAGCGTATTTCTTCTTGAATTTATCGATACGTCCTGCAGTATCAACCAAGATGTTTGTACCTGTAAAGAACGGGTGCGACATGCTGGAAATTTCCAATTTAATGAGGGGGTATTCATTACCATCTTCCCACTTCACTGATTCTTTTGAAGGAGCAGTAGAACGGGTTAAGAATGAATAGCCATTACTCATGTCTTTAAACACTACAAAACGATAATTCTTTGGATGAAGCTCTTTTTTCATAATTCCTGGGAGTTTTCAGCACGGATCAGCCGTGCATTTTTTTAAAACAAAGCGCAAATTTAGGGGTAAATCCTGTTCCGGCAAAATGAAATTTGATCTTATTTACCCGGTTTTCATCCAGGGAGGACAAAAAAAAGAAGCACCGAATTGTTCTTTATAATCGCTTACGCTTTTATACTTACAAACCCAGTGCTTCCCGGATTCAACAATCATCTTTTGAGGGATTTTTGCTGCTTCCACCACCTTCTTTCTTATTTCTAAGTTTTCCAGTGATTTTGTACATTAAATGTACTATCAGAATACCATCGTTTCCTAATTTTCAGGGATTTCAATATGCACCTCTTTTGCACCGGTTTTTCCACCAAAAAACTTCAAAAACAGGGTTTATAAACAGTTTATGAACGCATATTCTCAAATTGCAAAGGAATACCCAGATCCCATCCTTTTGATGCCTGAATTACTTCCTGCAGATCATCGATCTTTTTACCTGTTACCCTTACAATATCATCATTAATGGAAGCTTGCACCTTTAATCCGGAATCTTTAATGATCTTCACGATCTTCTTTGCATCCTCCTGTTTCAGGCCATTCCTTACCAGCACTTCCTGTTTTATGAGTTTGCCGCTTTGAATGGGTCCTTTGCTCTGATCAAACGCCTCAGGTGCAATCCCCTGTTTGTGGGCACGGCTGATGAGTGTATCAATCAGCTGCCTCATCTTCATTTCATCTTCCACTTCAATATTGATCTTGAAATCTTTTTTATTCAAATCAATCTTCACATGGTTTCCCTTAAAATCGAACCGGTTGGTGATTTCTTTGGTAGTAACGTTCACTGCATTATCCAGTGCCTGTGGATCAACTTTACTTACAAAATCAAAGGATGGCATAAAATATAAAATTGAAGTAAGAAGAAAGAGGAATGAAACATACCTCTAAGTAACACTGCAAATGTAATCGTTCAGTTATAA
>JBEBHT010000201.1:0-7674 GCA_040081135.1 Lacibacter sp.
AACAGGTGAATGATTGGTTTGCAAAAAAACTGAATTAATCAGATTGCATTATTTCACATCAAAATCAACCACCACTTTTTCTGTTTTGGGGTGTGATTGACAGGTAAGAATATATCCCTGTTCAATTTCTTCCTGTTCTAATCCCCAGTGAACATCCATGCTTACTTCACCTTCCAGTAACCTTGCTTTGCAGGTGCAGCAAACACCACCTTTGCAGGCATAAGGAACATCAGCACCCTGTTGCATAGCAGCATCTAAAATACTGGTATCGCTGTTAGTTGGAATTGTAAAATCAAAACTTCTGCCATCTAATTTAACAGTGATATTACTTTGAGGGCCGCTTACATCGTACATCGTACTTCTTACATCTAACGCTCTGTTGCTTTGTCCCGGTGTTGTAAACAGTTCAAAATGAATTTTCTTTTCGTCAACTGCATTTGCCTCTAAAAAACCTTTTACTGAAAAGATCATGTCTTCAGGTCCGCAAATAAAAAACTCATCAGTTGTTTTGATGCTAATCAGCTTCTCAAATAAATGCGAACATTTTTCTTTTGTAATCCTTCCGAAGTTAATATCGGCATCCGTTTTTTCTCTGCTTAACAGATGAATGAGGTTAAACCGGTTGATATATTTATTCTTCAGTGCTTCCAGTTCTTCAAAGAAAATAATAGACGAGCGGCTTTTATTTCCATATACCAGCGTAAAGCTGCTGTTGGGTTCTGTTGCCAGTGTTGTTTTGATGATAGATAAAATAGGTGTAATACCACTGCCCGCAGCAAAGGCGGTATAATTTTTCTGATGTGATGGATCAAGTGTTGTATAAAACCTTCCAACAGGGGGCATTACTTCCAGCATATCCGACTTCTTCAATTGATCATTAGCAAATGTTGAAAACATACCGCCTTCCACTTTCTTAATAGCAACCCTTAATTGTTTTTCCAGCGGGCTGCTGCAAATGGAATAAGTTCTTCTTACCTCTTCACCCTTGATGATTGTACGCATAGTAAGGCTCTGCCCCTGCGTAAATTGAAAAGCTGTGGTTAAGTCGGGGGGTACATCAAATAAAACAGTGATACAATCGGCTGTTTCCTTTTTTACTTCCTTAATTGAAAGCGGATGAAAGTGTATGGACATGCAAAACGTTCTTATCTTATTTTCTCAAACCGTCGATCATAATCATAATCATATTATCTTCCAGTTCAGGGCCGCTGATTTTTGCGGTTGAACGGTGCCAGCTTTCAATACCACTTACAGAATGTAAAATGATGACAACAGCAGTAGGGGCATCAATTTTTTTAATCTCACCCTTTTTCATTCCATCTTCAATAATTAAAGCAAAACGTTTGCGGTAATTGCGGCGCTGTGTATGAAAGTTGGAACGGTAGGGTTCGTCCAGGTGCTTCCATTCCCTGTCGCTTACAATCACTTCTTCATGGTTTTCAATCATCTGCTGAATATGAAAACGCAGAAGAGTTTCCACTTTTTTAATTGGTGAAAGACTGCCGGTTTCAATTTCATCGAGATGCGTATTGAAACGGTTGGCTACATTAAAACATACCGATTCCAGAATTTCATTCTTGGAGCGGATATGATTATACAGGCTGGCAGCTTCAATCCCCAGCGTTTCGGCAAGGTCTCTCATGCTGGCAGCACCAAACCCTTTTTCACGAAAAAGGGCAGCGCCTGCTTTTAAGATCAGGTCTTTGCGGTTGCCGTTTTTTGGCACTTTCAATTTTCCCATGCTGCAAAAATATAGGGTTTAGATGGCTTTTTGCAAAATACCCAATCTACGGTATTGGCTGGTGCTGGTCTCTTTTCTATTTTTACTGTACCAAAAAACAAAAAACATGAAAAAGAAACTTCTCTTCCTTACTCTTATTTGCGTAGCAGCAATTATGGCTGCCCCCGTAACTGTAAAAGCTCAAAGCGATTACTATTATTATGAAAGCATCTCCAATCCGAGCAAAACCATCAACTTCCTGATTGGTGTATATGTAAACAAAAATGAATTTATTACCCGTGATGATGGGACAGGCTATACCAAAATCCGTATGGCTGTTATTAACCAGGAGGGCGCCAGTACATTTAAGTGGAGTGATTACAAGATCTACATCAAGTTAAAAAACAATGACATGTTTTATAACTACACCACTAAGGCAGAAGATGGAGATCTGGCCTGCACCTGGTCAGTAGAAGCCGGAAAAAATCATATACAATATGTATGCTTTGATAAAGCATTCGACATCGAGCAGATTGATATGATCTGGCTTGGTATGAGCGACAACAAGTTTTTTGATCTTGTCCGCAGCGACAAGAAATAAAGCGGAGTGTTCGTTTTCATAAAAGCGTTATCATTTTTGATAACGCTTTTTTTATGTCAATCCTTTATGTGTATTGCTGTTCCCATTACCTTTGCCCTCCCGGAATTATCCGGATAAAAAAACTCTTTTATGTCTTTATTAGTTGTTGGTTCCATGGCATTCGACGCAATTGAAACTCCTTTTGGTAAAAGCGACCGGATTATTGGCGGCGCAGCCACTTATATTGCATGGAGTGCTTCCAATTTTACCCAACCCATCAAGCAATTATCTGTGGTTGGGGGTGATTTTCCAAAGGAAGAACTGCAAATGCTGGAAGCAAGAGGTGTTGTAACTGAAGGCGTTCAAATAAAAGAGAACGAGAAATCATTTTTCTGGAGTGGCAAATACCACCTCGACATGAATACCCGTGATACATTGGACACTCAGCTCAATGTGTTGGCTAATTTCGATCCCATAGTTCCTGACAGTTACCAGGATTGTGAATACCTGATGCTGGGTAATCTTGCTCCTGCCGTTCAGCTTGCAGTTATTAACCGACTGAAAGTAAAACCAAAATTAGTTGTGTTGGATACCATGAATTTCTGGATGGAAATAGCCATGCCAGACCTGGAAAAAGTGTTGAGCAAAGTGGATGTATTAATGGTGAACGACAGCGAGGCCCGCCAGCTGAGTGCACAGTATTCACTTGTTAAAGCAGCCAAAATAATTATGCAGATGGGTCCAAAATATCTGGTGATTAAAAAAGGCGAACATGGTGCATTGCTGTTTCATGAAGACAATGTGTTTTTTGCTCCTGCTTTGCCATTAGAGGAAGTATTTGACCCAACCGGTGCAGGCGATACATTTGCCGGAGGATTTATTGGACATATTGCCAAAACAAAAGATATCAGTTTTGAAAACATGAAAACGGCCATCATTGTCGGAAGTGCCCTGGCCAGTTTCTGTGTAGAAAAATTCGGTACTGAACGACTCAAAGAAATTTCAAGAAAAGATATTGAGAACCGCATTCATCAATTTGTGCAGTTGGTGAATTTTGATATTGAACTGGTTTAAGAGTCAGCTTTCTCTTTTCCCGCTTTAATTATATCAACGACTGATCAATGCTTTTTTTAAGCTGCGGTCAATGATTTGACCCATGCTGGTGCATTTGGCAAAAATGGGATCATGATAATGCTCAGCTAATTCTAATGCAAGCTGTTTTGTTTTTTCTGTTGTTGATACCTGTTCTTTCAGTAACACATCCCTCAAATCTTTCAGCCGGTGCCGTTCAGCTTTTAAACGCCGGGCCAGTACAGCCCTTTCTTCCTGCTGGTATTGCTGAATCACTTCCTTATTCAAATGTTTTTGTACCAGTTCAACAAAAGGATAGTTTTCTTTAAAAAACTGCGGCATGTAAATATTCTTGCTTCCTTCATAAAACTGCTGATCAAAATCAATGGCCCTGATGCGGAACTGGTAATCATCAAAATCAGGAGTGATAACGAACACAAAATTATAAGCCCGCATATCACCCAGTAACCTCAGGAAGCAGCGTTCATTGAATTTCACAAACTCTTTGGCAATACGTTTCATATTGTATTCCGGTCGCCTGGGAATCATTTTTAAAAACTGATCACCCGGAATGCCGGCAATATGTTCTTCCACCAATGTGTTTTCATCAGTAAGATAATGGACAGGGTTTGGAGATAATAAATGTTCAAGTTCCAATCCGTATACACGGGAAGCATCACCTATTTTCACATAGAAATAATCATACACATCATTGAACATATTAACGATCCTGATACGAAATGGATGAGAGTTTCCAAACGTGCAGTAATCAATCCGTTCAATATACAGGTGGGTCAATGCTTTTAAATCACCTGCTGCCTTCAGCTTGGCATAAATCACTTTCAGCCCGTCATGAATATGCTGTATTTCACTTTGCGAATAAATGATGGTTTCCCAAAAGGTATCTTTTCCAAACGCATCCAGTAGGGGAACAGATTCAGAATAATACTTCAGATCACTATAGGAGATGGGCATTTTTCCTTCATGCTGATAAACCCTCAGGTAATTACGGAGCAGCGGAGTGATGGGGTAGAATATTTTTTTACGGCTGATCATTGCTGAAAGTTACTATAACAATGAATATGTCAGCAATGGAATTTACGGAGATATAAAGAGGTATGCCATACTTCAACTCTTAGAATGATTTTTTAGATAAGGCTATAAGTATGGCATACCTGATTTAAAACCTTCTTGCAAGTACTACCTGGTTTTTGAATCGTTTTACTTTTCCTGCAAGATTAAACACTTCTGTAAAGATGACATAAGGTCCAAGCGGCAATTGCTGCAGTTTATCATTGAGTCCATCCCAGCGGAACGAACCGGTTTGACTGCAAATGGCATTTCGTTGCAATGCTTTCACGGGTCTTCCTCCTGCATCAAAAATAGTGATGTTCATTACATAACCGGTTTCAGAAAAACGATAGGTAATGGTCAAAAAGTCATCTGTACCATCATTATCGGGAGAGAAGACTTCTGGTGTAACAGTTATATCACCCTTTACCTGCAGATCAATCCTGAACTGTGAATTCTGATATGAAGGTGTTCCATAACCGGCATCTTTAGAAGCGCTATGCCAATTGTCTTTGTTTTGTGTTTTTGTATTCGGATCAATCCGTTCAAGTGCAATTCCTTCCGCATTTGTGATCAAAGCAAAATGCCATTTCTCATCATAGCTCAGTTCATCAACAACAGATCCTGCATTGTTCACCAATACAACAACTCCTTTATCATCTGAATAGGAAGGCATAGATGCAAGGTTAATAAAAGCAGATAAATTTTTTGCTGTGAATTGCCGTTTAACGATTGACTCATCTTCACTCAATACCAAATATTCACCCGGAAACAAGGCGATGTTTTGTACAGTTAGTTGTTTGATGTTGCTGATTACACCTGTGCTGCTTCTGTTGGCTAAGAGTAAACTGCTGAGATTAATGATCTTACTGCTTCTGTTATAAATCTCCACATAATCAGTTCCATCTGTTTTTGGGTTGAATAATATTTCGTTGATGATTACATCAAGACTGTCGGCTGTTGAACTCAATCCAAGCTTTGCGGTTTTAAAGGCACCGATTGCATTGCCTGCACAATCTCTAACATTGTTGGTAGTGATGGAATAAACTTTATTTCGTTGTATAGGAGTTAACAGTTTCAGTTGTACTGAATTGAACAAAGGTGAAATGCTGATAGCAGAAACAGGCGAACCAATGCCATCGCTTATTTGATAGTTTGCAGCAGCAGCTCCGCTTAAACTATCCAACGGTTCATCAAAGTTTAAAACAACCGTTACACTGTCTGTTGCAAATGCACGGATGAGCATGGGAAGTGTTTGATCTTTGTTATTTCCATCAACCGAATTTTTTATACCCGGTGTTCCTCCTCTTGCATCAGTACTGGCTTTCCAGTTGCTGCTGCCGCTGCAGGGGTTTTTGGTATCGACCATTTCCAATGTCCAGCCGCCATCACTTTTCACTGCATTGCTAAACCATGATTTGTTGTATTCAACCGCATGAATTGTAACACCTGTGTTGCTGCGGATGAAAATCATTTCACCATCATTATCTAAGGATGGAAAAGATGTTACACCGAAAGTTCTTCCGTATTGCTGCATGGTTGCTGCAGCAGTTGTACCGCAGATGATGGCAATACTGTCCGGCTGTAATAAAAAATTCGGCAGTGCTCCGCTAACGCCACTTGCATCACCCACTCTCCAGTTTTGCAGATTAATTGGTGATGATGTTGTATTGCGAATTTCAATCCATTCAAAGTTGGGTAAGCCGATTTGCGGTGTTGGATCGCTCATGATTTCAGTGATCACAACATCATACCTGTTTTGAGCTGAAGCTGTATTTGTCTTGATGAAACACAAACAAACAGTTGTTATAATAAGCAGTGAACGAATCATGAAAGAAATAGTGTTATTCAAACGTTTGCCCAATATATCTGTGAAATTTATAAAACAATTTGGTTGAAAGCAAATGGTACTTTACTTTTGAGCCGCAATGATGACAATGAAACATACAAAACGCACAAAGAAACAGTTCCACAGGGGAAGGTGAATCTGTACGTTTTGAATAACATACTTGCAGGCCTTCCCGAAATGGAAGGCCTGTTTTTTTAATCATATAAAACAAAAAACAAAAATGAAAGTTGCAGTAGTTGGCGCTACAGGTCTTGTAGGAACCAAAATGTTACAGGTATTGGCAGAACGAAATTTCCCCGTTACAGAATTGATCCCCGTTGCAAGTGAACGCTCAGTGGGCAAGGAAGTGGAGTTTAAGGGAAAGAAGTATAAGGTAGTTAGCATGACCGATGCCATTGCTGCAAAACCTGCTGTGGCTTTATTCAGTGCTGGTGGTGGTACATCGCTTGAGTGGGCACCTAAGTTTGCAGAAGCAGGAATTACTGTGATTGATAATTCCAGTGCATGGCGCATGGACCCCTCAAAAAAATTAGTGGTACCTGAAGTGAATGCTGAAGTATTAACGAAAGATGATAAGATCATTGCCAACCCCAACTGTTCAACGATTCAGATGGTGGTTGCTTTACAGCCATTGCATCAGAAATATAAAATCGAACGTGTGGTTGTTTCAACCTACCAGAGTGTAACAGGTACAGGTGTAAAAGCAGTTGATCAGTTAATGGGTGAAAGAAAGAAAGCCGTTGCAGGAAATGATGCTGAATATCCAATGGCGTATAAATATCCAATTGATCTGAATGTAATTCCGCAGATTGATGTGTTTCTTGAAAACGGTTATACCAAAGAAGAAATGAAGATGGTGCTGGAAACAAAAAAGATTATGCAGGATGAATCAATCCGTGTTACAGCAACTACTGTGCGTATTCCGGTAATGGGTGGACACAGTGAAAGTGTGAACGTTGAGTTCGCCAATGATTTTGTATTGAGTGAAGTAAAGAGTTTGTTGAGCAGTGCCCCTGGAGTTATTTTAGTTGATGATCCTGCTGCACAGCAATACCCAATGCCAATGGATGCACATGAAAAAGATGAAGTATTTGTTGGACGTTTACGCAGAGATGAAACACAGGCTAACACATTAAACATGTGGGTGGTAAGTGATAACCTCCGCAAAGGTGCAGCAACGAATGCCGTGCAGATTGCAGAATATTTATTGTCGAAGAATTTACTGGGCTGATTAGGTTCTTAAAAAATAATGCCAGAATATTTGCCGTGAAGGCGGGAAGAAGATAAGTTTTGAATTTCAAATGCCTTTTCTTCCCGACTTCTCGGTGATATTAAACTTTGAAATTTATTGGCTTACATTTCCACTCCTTCATTCAAAAAATC